>JAJPYP010000216.1 GCA_021204885.1 Prevotellaceae bacterium | reverse complement strand
TGGAGCAGCCCGACGGCACGATGTCCTATACCTACACCGCCAACAACGGCTTCTATTGCACCGCCGACGGCTATGTAGGCTCTTGGAACGACGGCGACCCCATCTGGGTGGAGTATGACACCGACTCCTTCGTGCTTACCTACGGACACTTCCCCGGCATGAGCGTGGCGGGCCAGACGTATACCATCAAGCCGGCATTGGTCTACACCAAGGACGGCGTGCAGTATAAGGTGACCTTTGAATTGATATTGAAGTTCTGACTATTACCGTCTGTTTTCCTTCGTGGAAAACTGACGGTACTTTTTCAGGTTATCATATAAAAGCGTTACTTTAACGCGCCAATCCCGTGAAACGCATGAAACGACGGATTATTCTTGCACTCTGTATATGGCTCGCGGCGTGTGCCACACACGCCGCCGGCGACTTCCGCTTCCGCCGCCTGTCGGTGGAAGACGGCTTGTCGTCCAATACCGTGCGGGCCATCGTGCAAGACAGCCGGGGCTTCATCTGGATAGGCACCAACGAGAGCTTGGACCGCTACGACGGCGCCACCGTCAAGTCGTTCCGTTGCGCCTCCTCGGCCTTGTTCGTCACCGCCCTGCACGACGACGGCACCCGTCTATGGGTAGGCACCGAAGAGGGCGTCTACCTCTTCTCTTACGAGAACGAGTGCTTCACGCGCTTCACCCTCACCGCTACGGGCGGCGAGGGGGATATCCATTCGCGCGTGAACCAGATAGTGCCCGACATGGACGGCAACCTCTGGATAACCACCATGGGGCAGGGCATCTTCCGCTACAACGTGGCCGGCGCACGCCTGCGCCAATACCCCTTCGAAGAGAACGGGGGATTGATGTCGAGCGTCTTTGTAGACAGCCAGAACCAGATATGGGCCATGAGCTTGTGGGGACCCGACCCGCTTGTCAAGCTCGACAAGGCCGAAGGGCGTTTCAAGCCCGTCGTGCCGGTCTATGGCAAGCAGGCGTACGACTACCGCTCCTTGGTCATGGTGGAAGACGATGCGCAGACCTTGTGGTTGGGCACGTGGGAAGACGGCCTGCAACGCTTCGACCGCTACACCGACACCATAGAGACCTACCTGCATCCCTCGCAAGGTAACGGCATCACACACATCCACTCGTTGCTCGTCTACGGGCCGCAGCAGTTGCTCATCGGCTCGGACGACGGCCTGCTGCTCTTCAATACCGCCACGGCGGAACGGAAGCCGTTTGTAGCCGACGCCGTCAATCCCTACGCCCTCTCCAACCGCTTCGTCTATCCCTTGATGAAAGACGTGGAGGGCGGCATCTGGATAGGCACCTACTACGGCGGGGTGAATTACCTCGCTCCCCATACCGAGCAGTTCGAGACCTTCACCAACCTGCCCGGTGCCGATGTGGTGAACGGCACGGTAGTGGGCGGCTTCTGCGAAGACGAGGAGGGCAACATCTGGATTTCGTCCGACGACGGCGGCCTGAGCCGTTACTCCCCCAAAGAGGAACGCTTCACGCACTACGTGCCCAAGGGGTTGTCCTCTCCCTTCTACAACGTACATGCCCTCGCCATGGACGGCGACGACCTTTGGATAGGCACCTATACCCGCGGCGTGTACGTGCTCCACACCAAGAGCGGCCACTACCGCAACTACAACAGCTACGATGCCCAGAACAGCTTGGACAGCTCCAGTTCCTACGCCATCTACAAGGACAGCAAGGGGCGCGTTTGGGTAGCCACGATGAGAGGCTTGAACCTCTATAACCGCGAGCGCGACGACTTCACGCGCGTGAAGACCTTGGACGCGCTCACCATCGACATCGACGAGGACACGGCCGGCAACCTGTGGCTATCCACCCAAGGAAAGGGGCTCTTCAAGTACAATCCCGAGCGCGACGAGTGGACGGAATACAATTACCGGAACACTGCCGGCGGCTTGCCTGCCGATGAAGTGAACTGCCTGTACGTGGCCGCCGACGGCACCCTGTGGGTGGGCACCATGAACGGCTTGTGCCGCCGCTTGCCCGGCGAGGAGCGCTTCGAACACATCGCGCTCACCCTGCCCGGCAGCGACATACGCTACATAGTCGAAGACCAGCACGTCCTGTGGATGACCACCTCCCAAGGCTTGGTGCGCTATCAGCCCGGCGACGGATGCGAGGTGTTCCTCAAGGAAGACGGCCTGCAAAGCGACCAGTTCATGCCCAACGCGGGGCTGAAAGCCTCCGACGGCAAGATCTACATCGGTGCGGTAAGCGGCTTCAACGCCTTCTATCCCTATAAGATCAAGACCAACCGCCATGTACCCCCTGTGTACATTACCGGCTTGGAGGTGTTCAACAAGGAAGTGGCGGTAGGAGAGGGCGTGTTGCGCCGCTCGCTTGTAGGAGCCGACCGCCTCGACTTGAGCTACCGCGAGAACGTGTTCAGCCTCTCTTTCGCCTCCTTGAGCTATTGCGTGCCGGGCAAGAACCAGTTCTCCTATCGCTTGGAGGGCTTCGACAAAGAGTGGAACAATGTGGGCTCCAACCACAAGGCCACCTACACCAACCTGCCCGCCGGCAAGTATCTCTTCCAAGTGAAGGGCACCAACAATGACGCCCTGTGGAACGACGAGGGCTGCTCGCTCCTTATCGTCATCCATCCCCCGTTCTACCTCACCTTGGGCTTCAAGATAGCCTACGTGGTGCTGGCCTTGGCCTGTATCGTGTTGGTGGTATGGTATACATTGCAGCGCGTCAAGAAGCGGCAGGCCCGGGAGATAGAACGCCTCAACGCCGCCAAGGAGCATGAGGTGCACGAGGCGAAGATACACTTCTTCACCCGCATCGCCCACGAGATACGTACCCCCGTGTCGCTCATCATCGGTCCGCTCGAGAAAATCATGACATCGGGCGTGTCGTTGCCCGCGCCCATGCGCGAAGACCTGCGCATCATCAACAGCAACAGCCAGCGGCTGCTCTTCTTGATAAACCAGCTGCTTGACTTCCGCAAGGTGGAGCAAGAGAAGGTGGGCATGCGTTTCGCATGGCTCGACATTCCCTACCTGCTACGCGCCGTGTGCGGGCGGTTCCGCCCCACCATCGAGCAGAGCGGCGCCTATCTCACGGTTAGCTGTCCCCAAGAGAGCTTCCGCGCCATGGCCGACGAAGAGGCGCTCACCAAAGTGGTGAGCAACTTGCTGACCAACGCCGGCAAGTACACCAAAGACCGGGTGGAGGTATCCTGCAAGATGCACGAGGCACGCGGGGTCTATGAAATCGCCGTGGCCGACAACGGTGTGGGCATCGCCCCGGAAGAGCAAGACAAGATATTCAAGCCCTTCTATCGTGGCGGCGGCGAGATGCCCGGCACGGGCTTGGGGCTGAGCATCGTAAGGAGCATTGTGGAGATGCACGGCGGCAGCATCCACGTGCTCTCCGAGCTTGGAAAGGGTTCCACCTTCATCGTCACGCTGCCCGTGGAACAGGACGGGGCCGACCGCTCCACGGAACCCGGCGACACCGCCGTAGAGGAGATGCCGGGCGACATACTGCAAGCCGATGCCCCCTCCAAAGTGCAGAAAGAACGGCAGACGATGCTCATCGTGGAGGACAACCGCGAGATGTCCGACTTCCTTTCGGGCATCTTCTCCGACCGCTACGCCATACTCGTGGCCGAGGACGGAGAGGCGGCCTTGGACCTGCTCAAAGCCAATGAGGTGGCCCTCATCATCAGCGACTGGATGATGCCCCGCATGGATGGCGTGCAGCTGTGCCGTGCCGTGCGCGGGAACTGGAAAACCAGTCACATCCCCTTCATACTGCTCACCGCACGCACCGACACCTCCTCGAAGATAACCGGCATGGACTGCGGAGCCGACACCTACATCGAGAAGCCCTTCTCCGTGCAATACTTGGAAGCCTGCATACGCAACCTTACCGAACTGCGCGGCATGCTGCGTGCCAAGTTCTCCAAGATGCCCTTGGTGCCCATGACCAGCATGGCACGCAACGCCACCGACGACAACTTCTTGACCCGCCTGAACCACATCATCGAGGAGAACTTCTCCAACCCCGAGCTCACGGTCGACTTCCTTGCCGCCGAGCTCTGCATCAGCCGTTCCAGCCTCTTTGCCAAAATCAAGGCAGTGGCCGACGTCACGCCCAACGAGCTCATTCAAGTGGCCCGTTTGAAACGCGCCGCCGTGTTGTTGCGCGAGAACAAGTACCGCATCAATGAAATCTGCTACATGGTGGGTTTCAACACCCCCTCTTACTTCACCAAGTGCTTCCAAAAGCAATTCGGCATGAAGCCCGGCGACTTCG
This sequence comes from Prevotellaceae bacterium, assembly GCA_021204885.1. The sequence continues at coordinate 2,450 of JAJPYP010000216.1, read as the reverse complement.
CCGCCTCGCAAGGATAGTTATCCGGCGGGAAGCGCTTCCCTACAGGCAGGGTACAAGCCATGCTTTCCATGCATCCTACGAACTCGAGTCCTTACGTCTACAAACTCGAGTTTACAGGTGTTGAAAAACCGATTATTCAGATTGTGCCGAAGCGCCCCGACAGATACTGCTGAAGCGCTTGAACAACCCCTGCTGAAGCGCTTGAACAACCCCTGCCGAAGCGCTTGAACAGACCCTGCCGAAGCGCCCCGACAGATACTGCCGAAGCGCTTGAACAAACCTGCCGAAGCGCTTCGACAGATTTACCGGATGCTTTTATTAGATTCTACGGAAGCGCTTCCGTAGACTGTATCGAAGCGCTTCCGTAGACTGTATCGAAGCGCTTGGATTCACCGAGTCGAAGCGCTTGGATTCAAGTCAAGGAAAGGCAAGCATAAAAACGTGGTGATGTGTCAAAAGCACTTCGGAGGCCTTTAGGCCGACCAAGCCTCCCCTATGAGGGGAGGCTTGGAGGGGTGGTCAAGCAAGCTCCCCGAAGGAGGTGTGTCTTTTGACACACCTCCACGTGGTAGGGTCGGTTGATTGTATCTTATAGGAGTCTTGCTATGGCATCGCTTCCAATTTCAGCACGAAGCCGCCGCCCGAGGCCAAATGCACGTCGAGCCGGCTTTCACGGTTCATCTCCAGTTCTTCTCTTTGGTAATCTTCCGCCTGCTTTTCGGCGTTGATGCCGTCACTGAAAAGCGTGGCGTGGTACTGCCGGCCTGCGGGCAGGAACGAGAGGTCGAGCGAGAGGTCGCGGGCATCCCAGTTGGTAAGGCCCCCTATGTACCAGTTCCCCGCCCGCTTGCGCACGGTAACGATGTACTTGCCGAGTTCCCCTTGGGCGATGAAGGTGGAGTCGGCCTGCACGGGCAGGGAAGCCATCAGCTCCACACACGCCTGCTCATGCAGGTAGTTGGTGGGCGCGTCGGCTAACATGGTGAGCGGGGAGTCGTGCACCACATAGGTAGCCAACTGGTGGCAGCGCGTTCCCATGCTCATGGGGGTGTAGTACACCGCCCGCCAGTCGGCTTTCGTGGCGTTGCGCATCGCCCCGGGCGTATAGTCCACCGGCCCTGCCATCATGCGGATGTAGGGGAAGGTCACGTCGTAAAGGGGCATGTCACTCTTCGCGTCGGTCCACTTCATCTCTTCCATGCCGAACACGCTCTCGAAGTTGATGACGTTGGGATAGGTGCGGTTAAGGCCCGTGGGCTTGTAGATGCCGTGCAGGTCGAGCGTGAGGTGGTGGCGTGCGGCCGCCTCGGCTATGCGGTAGACCATCTCCACGCCGGTTTGGTCGTCACGGTCAAGGAAGTCGACCTTGAAGCCTTTGATGCCCATGTCGGCATAGCGTGTGCAGGCCTCCTCGAGCTGGCTGTCGAGTACGTTGAACACCGTCCAAAGGATAATGCCGATGCCGCGCTCACGGGCGTAGTCCACCAACCGGGGCAAGTCCAATTCGGGTATCACGGTGAGCATGTCGCCGCTCTTCGGGTCGTACCAACCCTCGTCCAGAATGATGAACTGCAAGCCGCTTTTCGCAGCGAAGTCTATGTAATACTTGTACGTGTCCATATTGATGCCGGCCTTGAAAGGCACTCCTTTCAGGTTCCAGTCGTTCCACCAATCCCATGCCACTTTACCGGTCTTAATCCATGAAGTGTCGCCGATGCGGTTCTCCGAAGCCAATGCATAGACCAAGTTGTTCACAGGCATCTGGGTGTCACTTTCGGTAATGGCCAACACGCGCCATGGGTAGTTGCGTGCCCCTTGGCTGCGGCAGATGTAGGCCTCGCGCTGGGTTACATACTCCTGATGCCGCCAAGCGTTGAACTCGGTCTTGGCAGGGTAGGGGGCGAATACGCCGTGCAGCGCGTTCCCTTCGGCCTTCTCAACGAACATGCCGGGATAGGCTTCCAAGTCCGATTCCAATATAGTGAGCTTCGCCGCGCCGCAGTCTACCGTCACCGGCAGGAACGCCAGCTTGGACTCTGCGCCTGAGAGCGGCGTGGTGTGGTAGACGTTTTGGTAAGCCATCGCCATGGGGGTCTGTTCGCTTGTGGTATAGGGCAGGTAGGCGGTATAGTCGGCATCGAAGTTGAACTCCGCCAGTTCGTTCTCTATCGTGCAGTCGGCTTTGCCCGTATTATAGAAGCGGTATGCCACCCCCTCGTCGTAGGCGCGGAAGCGCACGCCAAAGCCGCTCTTCAGCTTGAGGTCAAGCTCGTTGTAAGTTGTGGTAAAGGCATTCACGCGGTAGAAGGGAGCCGCTATCTGCTCCTCGGCTTTGCGGCGCGTGGCCTTGACCACCTTGTCGCCGCTGCCCACGCCCACGCCGCCTTGCAGCTGCAAGCCGATGGCGGAGGGGGCCAACACCGCCGCCCCGTTGTGGGTGATGCGGTAAG
>JAJPYP010000067.1 GCA_021204885.1 Prevotellaceae bacterium | reverse complement strand
TGCCGTGGGCGGCCAACCAAGAGGTGAAGGACATACGGCTTGGCTTGGTGGACTATGACCACAGCACGCTCTCGGAAAGGTTAGGACGGAAGGTCACCGCATCGGGCTATTTCAAGCTTGCCGCCGTGTCGGGCAGTTATGACGAGGCCATGGAGGGCGTGGCTTCGGGCGATGTGGACATCATCTTGGAGATACCGCAGGGCTTTGAGAAGCAGCTCGTGGACGAGGGTGGGGCAAGCGTGATGATCTCGGCCAACGCGGTGAACGGTACCAAGGGCAGCTTGGGCTCTTCTTACCTTTCGTCTATCGTGTCCGATTATGCCGCCGGACTGCGCGAAGAGCAAGGCATTGTGGCCACGGTGTCTGCCACGATGAGTATGCCTTCTTTTAACATAATGCCCCAGTACCGTTTCAATCCCCATTTGGATTATAAAGTATTCATGGTACCGGCGCTCATGGTGATACTGCTCACCATGCTCACGGGCTTCCTGCCGGCGCTGAACATCGTGAGTGAGAAAGAGGTGGGCACCATCGAGCAAATCAACGTCACGCCTACCAAGCGCCTGCTCTTCGTATTGGCCAAGCTCATTCCCTATTGGGTCATCGGCTTCGCGGTGCTCTCCCTTTGCATGCTGTTGGCGGCATTCCTCTATGGCATTGTGCCGGTGGGCAGCTTGCCGGCCATCTACCTGTTCGCTTCGATCTATATCTTGGTGGTGTCGGGCATGGGATTGGTCATCTCCAATCATTCGGAGACCATGCAACAAGCCATGTTCGTGATGTTCTTCTTCATAATGGTGTTGCTCTTCATGAGCGGTCTCTTCACGCCCGTGGCCAGCATGCCGGGTTGGGCGCAAGCCATCACGGTGGTCAATCCGCTGAAGTATTTCATGCAAGTGATGCGGTTGATTTACCTCAAAGGGAGTGCCTTTACCGAGTTGATACCCCAGTTCCTTGCCCTTTGCGCCTTTGCCTTGGCGCTGAATGTGTGGGCGGTGTTGAGCTACAGGAAGAGCAGTTAAGCAGTTAAGAAAAGGGCTACCGCAGCCTGTTCTTGATGTAATTCTCGCGCGAGTAGAGGAAATAGAACAACGCGCCCGTGCCGTTGATGGCCCATGCCGTCCAGAAGGCGGGATGGAAGCCGAAGTTGTGCGAGAGAAAGCCGCCGGCCAAGATGCCGATGCCCACGCCTATATCCCACGATACCAACAGGGTGGAGTTGGCCGTGCCGCGCCGGTCGTTGGGAGCGAGGTTGATGAACATGTTCTGGAAGGCGGGATACATGTGTCCGTTGCCCAAGCCGATGACAAGTGCCGCTCCGTAATAACCCCACAGGTTGTGCAACGCGGCGAAGAGAAGATAGCCCAAGAGCGACACCACGATGCCTTGCGTGGCGTTCTTCACCACCTTGCCTTGTCGCAGCGACTTGGTGCCGGTGAGCCGCGAGAGGATAAGTCCGATGGCCATGAGCGCGAAGAAGAGCCCCGTGCCGTTGGTGATGCCGAATTCCTCCCTGCCGTAGATGGCGATGTAGGTGGCCACTATGCCGTAAGAGAAGGAGAAGCAGATCATGGTCGCCCCTTGGCTCCATCCTTTAAGCAATACGAAGCGGTCGAGCGAGATGGGGGCGCGGTTCTTGACCTGTTCCTTCCGTGGTATCTTTACCGAGGCGTTGATGAACACACCGATGAACGAGAGGGCGAAAGCCAGCAGGAAGAGGAAGTTGTAGTTGTGCCACACCCCGAAGAGGAAGAGGGCCACGGTGGGGCTGATGGCGGTGGCGATGTTGTTGCTCAGTCCGTAATAGCCGATGCCCTCGGTGCGGCGCGAGGAGGGCAGCACGTCGATGGCGGCGGTGCTGGTGGCTACGGTGGTCACGCCGAAGGGGGCGCCGTGCAGCGTGCGCACGATGGTGAACAGGAGCAACGAGCCGGCCGCCACATAACCCAAGAAGAAGATGGACAACACACAATAAGCCACTAACAGCACCAACTTGCGCGGGAAGGTGTCCACGATATATCCGCTGAACGCCCTCACCACCAATGCCGTGATGGTGTAGCCCGAGAGTACCAAGCCGATGGCGTCCTTGTCGGCATGGAACGTGTCGCTCAAGTAGAGAGGCAACAGCGGTGCCAACAGCATGAACGAGAAGAAGAGCAGGAAGTTGGTGGAGAGCAGCTTCAGGTAGTTGCCGTTCCAAAGCTTGTCTTTCATTGGTTTGTCTGTCGTGGTTGGTTCTTCATTCATGTCGCTTTATGTGTTATATCCGTTTCAATGACTTTACTCGCCGCCGGCGAACTCCATGAGATAGGACTTGATGAAGCCGTCTATCTTGCCGTCCATCACGCCGCCCACGTCCGACGTCTGGTAGCCTGTGCGGTGATCCTTCACACGGCGGTCGTCGAACACGTAGCTGCGTATCTGCGAGCCCCATTCAATCTTCTTCTTGCCCGCCTCTATCTTGGCCTGCTCCTCGCGGCGGTGGCGCATCTCCTTGTCGTAGAGCATGGAGCGCAACAGGCGCAAGGCGTTCTCACGGTTCTTGGGCTGGTCGCGCGTCTCGGTGTTCTCGATGAGTATCTCCTCCTCCTCGCCCGTGTAGGGGTCCTTGTACTGGTAGCGCAAGCGCACGCCCGACTCCACCTTGTTCACGTTCTGCCCGCCGGCGCCGCTGCTGCGGAAGGTGTCCCAAGAGATGCGTGCCGGCTCGATGTTCACCTCTATGGTGTCGTCCACGAGCGGCGTGACGAATACCGAGGCGAAGGAGGTCATGCGCTTGCCCTGCGCGTTATAGGGCGACACGCGCACCAAGCGGTGCACGCCGTTCTCTCCTTTGAGGTAACCGTAGGCGTAGCTGCCCGATATTTCTATGGTGCAGGTCTTGATGCCCGCCTCCTCGGCCTCTTGCAGGTTGGCGATGACCGTCTTGTAACCGTGGGTCTCGGCATAGCGCAGGTACATGCGCATGAGCATGCTGGCCCAGTCTTGGCTCTCGGTGCCGCCGGCACCCGAGTTGATTTTCAAGACGCAATCCATATAGTCGGCCTCTTCGCGCAACATGTTCTTCAACTCCAACGCCTCCACGGCATCGGCCGCCTTGCGGTAAGCCTCGTCCACCTCCTGCTCGGTAACCAGCCCGTCCTTATAGAAGTCGTAGGCTAATTGCAGCTCCTCGGTCAAATCCTTCACCTCTGCGTAGCCGTCAATCCACTGTTGCAGCCCCTTTACCTTCTTCATTTGGGCTTCGGCCGCTTTCTGGTCGTCCCAAAAGCCGGGGACTTGCGTGCGCAACTGCTCCTCTTCTACTTGAATCTTCTTGCTGTCTATGTCTAAATAACGGTGCAAGGCTTCGGTGCGCTCCTTAATATCTTTCAATTGGTCTGCTGTAATCATACTATCTATAGTGTCTGTTTTAAAATGTTTGTCAATGCTTCATTAGGGTTCTCGTGGTTCAATAGTCGTTTCCATCGCTACCTGAAAGGCACTTCGTACATGCGGTCGATAACCGCCTTGTAGTGCTGTTCCACCACCGTGCGTTTCAGCTTCAAGGTGTTGGTGAGCTCGCCGTGTTCCATGGTGAAAGGCTCCGGCAGCAAGGTGAAGCGCTTTATCTGCTCGTAGTGGGCGAAGTGTTTCTGCGACTCCATGATGCGGGTGTTGAAGAACTTCTGAATCACGGGGTGCCGCAACAGCTCCTCCATGTCCTTGTAGTCTATGTCCCACTCCTTGGCATACGCCTTCACCGCCTTGTAGTCGGGCACGATCAAGGCCGATACGAACTTGCGGTTGTCGGCAATCACTTCGGCCTGGTCTATAAAAGGGTCTATCATCAGGCGGCTCTCCAAGGCTTGCGGGCTCACGTACTTCCCGTTGGAGGTCTTGAAAAGGTCTTTCAGTCGCTCGGTCATGTAGAGCGTGCGTCCCTCCAAGTAGCCGGCATCGCCGGTGTGGAACCACCCCTCGGCATCCATGGCACGGGCGGTGGCTTCGGGCTTGTGGTAATAACCGGTGGTGATGGTCTTGCCCCGCAGCAAGATTTCGCCGGCCTTGCCTATCTTCACCTCCAAGTCGGGCATCACCTCGCCCACCGACCCTATGACAAATCCCTTTTGGGGATAGACCGACACGGTGGCGGTAGACTCCGTAAGCCCGTAGCCCACTACCATGTTCACGCCCACGGAGTGCATGAAGCGGCACACTTCATCCGAGACGAAAGCCCCCGCCACAGGGAAGAACGTGCCGCGCTCTATGCCCGCCTCGCGTTTCAACAACGAGAAGACGCATTTGTCGTACAGCTTGTATTTCAGGTGCAGCCAGCGGGGGGCCCGCTTACCCAAGCGCACGTAGTCCAAGTTGTGACGGCGGCCGGTGCGCAGCGCGTCCTCAATCAAGAGCCGAGCCGGCCCCCATTCGCGGGCGATGTGGGCTTGGGCGGCGGCGTAGACCTTCTCCCAGAAGCGCGGCACGCTGCACATCATCGTGGGGCGTATCTCCTTGATGGTGTTGCGTATGTCCATGGGGCGCAGGTTGATGCATATCTCTATACCGCGATGCAGGCAATAGTAACTCCATGCCTTCTCGAAAATGTGGGTAAGCGGCAGGAAGTTCATGGAGATGTCCTTGTCGGTGAGGAAGGGAAGGCGCAGGTCGTGTATGCGGAACACCTCGCGGTAGTTGAAGTGGTGTAGCATCACCCCTTTGGGCTCGCCTGTGGTACCCGATGTATAGAGTATGTTGGCCAAGTCGTCGTCGGCAGCGCGTGCCATGCGTCCCTCCACCACCGCTTGGCAGCTTGGGTCGCCTCCCAAGGCGAGGAACTCGTCGAAGTAGAGGGAACGCTTGTCGTCGGGCTCCTTGGCCACAGTGCGGTCGAAGATGATTATCGTGCGGAAAGCGGGGCAGCGGTCCATGACACCGTAAGCGGTGTCGTATTGGTATTGCTCGCCCACGAAGAGGAAGCGGATGCCCGCGTCGTTCAACATGTAACTTGTCTGTGCTTTGGAGTTGGTGGCATAGAAAGGGACGGATACGGCGCGGTTGGCAAACGCCCCGAAGTCCACGTAGAGGCATTCGGGCTTGTTTTGCGAGAATATGCCGATGTTCTCCTGCTCCTTCACCCCCAACGCCGCCAAGGCGCACGCCGTCTCCATCACCTTCCGTGAGAAGGCGTTCCAAGTGACGGGAATCCAGCGGGCCGTAGCGTAATCCCTGTACCTCATGGCCGTCTTTTCCCCATACTTATGGGCTTGGCAATGCACCAAGACAGACAAGTGGCGGTAAGTCATACAAGCATCGGTTATGTCAAACGGTCGACAAAGGTACTCCTTTCGCCTGAATTGTACAAATTTAATGCTTGCTTGGAAAAAACAACTTTTCCATTTCTTATAATGCACCTTATCGTTCAACCGAAGTTTTAATAATTTGCTTAACTTTGCAACCGCGATAATGACTTATTAGACAAACATAACTTTAAAAGTATCATGAAACGGATTTTATTGGCATCGGTTGTCGCATTGATGCTCGCGGGGCTGCCCTCATCGGCCTTTGCCCAACGCAACATCGACTTGCAGCCGGCATGGGGGCCGGTGGGTTATGAATTGGCCTACTTCTACTACCTGCCCGACTTGAACATCTACTATGATGTGGAGAACGCGCTCTTCTACCTGCTTTCAGGCGGCGTATGGGTGGCCACCCAGTACTTGCCCGACAGGTACCGCATTTACGACCTCTATACCCTCTACAAGGTGGTGATCAACGACGAGCCCACCCCTTGGCTCAACAACAAGATACACAAGAAACAGTTCAAGATATTCCAGAAAGACCGTACGCAGACCCCCATACGTTACAGTCATGACAGCAAGTATGACAAGAGCAAGCAGAACACCAATTCTTGGGTAAATCCCGACAGGGGTTCGAGCGTCACCAAGATACAGTCAAGCGGCAATAAATCCAATGCGAAGCCAAGTAGCGGCGGCAGCTCTTCGGTATCCAAGACTTCGGGCAACAACACCAATGCCAAGCCGGCGGGCAACTCCTCTTCTTCCTCCAAGACTTCGGGCACGGGCAGCTCTTCGGTTTCAAAGACATCGGGCAGCGGCAGCTCCTCCGTCTCCAAGACTTCCGGCAGCGGCAAGACTTCTTCCGTTTCCAAGACTTCCGGCAGTAGCAAGACCTCAAGCAGCAGCAAGAGTTCTACCAGCCGCACCTCTTCCGCTTCCAAGAGTTCCAACGGCAAGAGTTCCAGTACGGCCGGCACTACCAGCAACAGCCGCAAGGGGAGCACGTCGAGCCGTCGCACCTCCACCTCTTCTTCTTCCTCAGGACGCAAGTAAACCCTCCTTAAGCCCACGAAGTGTATAATGTGACAAGTGTATTAAACAAGATAATTAAACAATCCATAAATTTGATGTACTATGACTAAGGTAACCATGCCTACAGTAAATGAAGTGAAAGACTGGATGAGGAAACTCTACGATACCAGTCAACAAACCATCACCGACCGTGAACGTAAAGACCAGGAAATGTATGCCATCATGGTAAAGCGCCCCGAGGACAAGAAGTTCATGGTGAAGATGTTGGACGAGAGCAGCCAGATACGCGACAGCAAGAAGCTTGCCAAGCGCATCGGCGAGCTTATCGACCTCTACGGTGTGCCCAAGTTCTTGAACCCCTTCTACAGCTTCCTGTTCAAGGTGTACAACTGGGGCGGCAAGTATTTCTATCCCATCGCCATTCCCATCATCAAGTGGCAGCTGCGCAGCAAGACCA
>JAJPYP010000076.1 GCA_021204885.1 Prevotellaceae bacterium | reverse complement strand
GCCGACAGCATCTTGGCTCTGTCGGGGCAAGCCGACCGCCTTTCGCGCCATTTGGCCGGGCGCTGCCAAGGCTATGGCGAGCTGACGGACTTCATGGACATCGACTACAAGGCCGTGAAGGGGGCACTCCACCCGAACGAAGTGTTGATAGACTTCACCGACTTCGTGACGGAAGCCGAGGGACGCAAATACGCCGCCTACCTCATCGACAAGCACGACGACTATCCCCTACTCTATCCCCTGTTTGCCGAGCGGCAGATAGACTCCTTGGGCATCACCCGCCCCGACATGTATTACCAAAGCGATTATGCCCCCGAGGTGTTGCGGTTGCTGTGGGAACCGCTTCGGGCCTCCGTGCCCGAAGGCGCCACCGTGTACTACGTGCCCTCGCAGCTGCTCTTTCAAGTCTCCTTGGAGTCGCTGCCCCTTGGGGAGGGCGACCGGCTGGGCGACCACTACCGCTTCGTGCGCCTCTCCTCGGCACGTGAATTGGTAAAGGCACAAGGCGAGGTATTGGCCGATGAGCCACGCTCGGCCGTGCTTTACGGCGGACTGCAATACGACCTGCAACCGGCCGACATGGCGGCCGAGGCGAAGAAGTATGACGTGCCTCCATTGCTCGCGATGCGGGGCGTGCTTCGCGGCGACTCCATCTTCCGCGAGCTGCCCGGCACGCGGCAGGAAATCACGAAGATAGACTCCATACTGCGAGCCCACAAGTGGCAAGTCACCCTCCGCATGGGCATGGAGGGAACGGAAGAGTCGTTCCTTGCCATGCACGGCCACGCGCCGCAAGTATTGCAGATAGCCACCCACGGCTTCTACTACACGCCCGACCGCGCCCAAGCGGTAGACTTCCTGAAGGGCTGCTCCGATGCCATGTCGCTCTCGGGCATCGTGCTCTCGGGCGGCAACGCCGCATGGCGGGGCAAGGAGCTGCCCGAAGGCGTACTTGGCGGCATCCTTACGGCCGACAACATCGCCCGCATCGACTTGGGCGGCACGGAGCTGACCGTACTCTCGGCTTGCCAGTCGGGCCAAGGCGAAGCCACCTCCGAAGGGCTGTATGGCTTGCAACGAGCCTTCAAGAAGGCCGGCACGGGCACCATGGTCATGTCGCTGTGGAGCGTCAGCGATGCCGTGACCACCGATTTCATGGTCACCTTCTACGCGCAATTAGCCGGCGACGACAACCGCTGGAACAAGCGCAAGGCCTTTGAAGCCACCAAGGCGCTCATCCGCCTGAAATACCCCGACCCTTTCTACTGGGCCGCCTTCGTGATGGTAGATTGAGGGGAGGCGACAAAAGAAATGCATAAGAAAACTCGATAAACGTGGTTACTTCTTCCATATACTTGTCATAAACAGTCAAAGAAACGACAGTACGGACAGTTAAAGGTTGCGCCCGACACGTATAGGGTATATGACAATGAAAAAGACAATGAAAAAGAGATTGATCGGTTTTGCGGTTGCAGCGGCCATATTGGTTACAGGCAGCGCAAGCATGGTAGCCACGACACAAAGCGCATCCGCTTCGTGCAACGACAACAAGACCTTCGTGAAGACATCCAACAGATGCAATAATTCTCCTTGCGGTTGTACCGGCTATTGGGGTTACAAGCATCTTAACGGCACGTTTGAGGGCAACTGTTCAAACTCAGACGGATTTGGCCACAGATGCGGACATAGCCCCGAGCACCATGGGTTGAGAAAATGGTAAGGCTGCCTTACCGGTTACGCTTTGACAACCCGTAAGAGGGTATAAACAATCATAGAAGGATTGCCTGAAGGTTCTGCCCGACGGCTCTCCTTCTTGTGCGGTTAAAAGGGCATCAAGGCCAAAGAGGTGGGGGCCAGCCTTGCCATTGCCAGCGGCATCACGCCCCAGAACGTGACCGACTACTTGCCCTACGTGGATTACTACCTCGTGGCTACCGGCATCAGCGACAGCTTTACGGAGATCAATCCCGACAAGCTGCGCCAATTGCTTGCCAACGTAAAGGCTTGGCAAGCGGAAAGCGAGGCGCGTTAAGCGGCCGGACAGTCGGCTCTCCTGCCGACAGGCATTAACCATACAGATGAAGGCGGGCTCCTCTCTCGAGGCGCCCGCCTTCTGTTTACATAGATAGAACGGAATATTACAATGAACTCCTATGGAAGCGCTTCCATAGACCTTATCGAAGCGCTTGAACAGACCTGCCGAAGCGCTTCGACAGGACATAAGGATAACATTCTTCAGACGCAAGGACTCGAGACTGTAGAACCCTTGAAAAAGCAAGCGGCAAAACCGCTTGAAAGGGTTCCGGCTTGCCCTGAACAGGATGGGGAATGAAGTATATTTACCCTCTTTTGCCCTTACATACGCGATGGGAGACGGCACGAGAATGAGATAGGGAAGACGATGGGTAGGTTACTTTTGACAAGTTTTTTACATAAAGGGTATAAGCCAACAAGATAAATTATGGGACAGGAGGAGATAGTGAATGAAATTCGCAAGAAGTGCGGCAGGGTGGACTTGCTGCCGGCCATCGGCTGGCATTTCATCTACCACAAGCGGCACTACATGTACCTGACGGGCAAGCATAAAGACATGCTGCGCTTTTGCGTGCCACACGTGGTGGGGGCGGCCGGATGCGACGGCCATCGGCTGGCCGAGGCCATCAACGAGACGAACAAACGGGTGAAATTCATCAAAGCGGTGAAGATGGACTGCGGGGGCGTACTGATAGATTACGACCACAAGACCGCGCCCCACGAAAGGGCGGGAAGCATCGTTCCGCACATCATCAACGCGCTGGATTACGCATCGGTTTACTTACTACAAAAACTGCACGAACCATGAAACTGACAATGACAATGACCATGCTGCTGCTTTGCGTGCTCTGCACAAGGGCACAAGACAATTACTACATGAAGCAGGCGCAATCGTACCAACGCGAGGCGGAGTATTACACGAGGCAAGCCGCCGGTTACGACCGCGAGGCGGATTATTACAACCGCCAGGCACAAGGATACTTGCGCGACGCGGAGTATTACGTGAAGCGGAAAGATTACGAACGGGCGGACACTTGCCGCCGGCGTGCCAAAAACGCCACCGACAAGGCGGAAGACTACGCACGCAAGGCCCGCTCGGCACGGGAACGGGCCGCCGACTACATGCGGAAAGCCCAGTATGCCCTGAAAAGGGCGGGATAGCACACGGCATGGATTGTTTTTAAGAAAAATAATCGGAAGAGAGGGGTTACTTTCGGGGGTGCATCCGCATTAACGGGTAAAGAAACGGAGGTGACAAGAAAAAGAGACAATAGCTGATAGAAACGATAAGCGGAGAGCGTCAATAATACGACTATATATAACGACAAACGACAAGAACAGTGGAAAGGAGAAAAACCATGAAAGGAAATGAAATGAAAAAGACACAGGTATTCAATGTGATTATCCTCGACCGCAGCGGGTCGATGCGCTGCATCAGGCGGGCCGCCGTGGAGGGATTCAACGAGACGTTGGCGGGCATCAAGAAGGCACAGAAGGAGTTTGCCGACACGCAAGACCACTTCGTCACGTTGGTGACGTTTTGCAGTTGCGGCAGGCAGTTCGTGTACGACAAGACGCCCGTGGAAAAGGCCGCCCCGCTCAAGATGGAGGATTACGAGCCATGTTGCTGCACGCCTTTGTATGACGCCATGGGCTTCACGCTCACGGGCATGCACGCCTACGTGAAGGACATGGAAGACGTCGCCGTGGTAGTGACCGTCATTACCGACGGCTTGGAGAACGCCTCGAGCGAGTACGACGGCCAAGCCATCAAGAAGCTCGTGGACGAACTGCGGGGCGAAGGGTGGAGCTTCGCCTATATGGGTGCCAACCAAGATGCCGTGGAGGTAGCCATGACCATCTCCATACGCAACTCGCGCAACTTCGACTACAGCAACGAGGGCACGTACCAGTCGATGAAGAAGGATGCTGCTTGGCGCATGAACTTCTTCACCCGTCTTTCCAACGCGAAGCGGGAAGAGGCATGCAGCGACGGCGCACCCATCTCTTTGGAGGAACGCCGCCAGCGGTACACCGACATGGCCGACATGGCATACGACGAGGAGGAAACCAAGGACAATAACGACGGAAAGGGAAAGTGATATGAAAGGCAAGGGAAAAGGGCTGTCCATGAAGCGGGCGTTTGTCCTCTTCTGGCATGGATTGAAGGGTATCGTCACAGGCATTGCCCGGTGGATTACGGAACTGATGGGCATGCGCGACGACTCGAAGTACAGCATGTACTTGCGCCGCATCGTAGGCACTTGCTTCGCCTTGGTGGTGGCGGTTTTCACCGTGCTTATCTGTTGGGCGATAGGGTCGGAGTTGCATTACCGCTGGAACTGGAAATACAATACATCGAACTACCAAGCCCATTACCTTTCGCAAAACGTGGCTTACTATAAACGTCCCTACCACGCGGATGGCTATGTGAAGCGGGTCGACGGCAAGAAGACCATAAAGAACGTCAACTGGATGGAGATGCCATTAGGAGAGGACTCGTTGGTGTGCTACAGCAAGGGCCAGAAGCGGGGCTACTTCAACCTCTTCACCGGCGAGCCTGTCATCAAGCCGCAGTACGACCATGCTTGGATATTCTCGGACGGCTTGGCGGCGGTAGACGACAACGGGCACGTCAAATTCATCGACGCCACGGGCAAGGTGACATTGGACCTCGGAGTGCCCTATCAGCCCGATGTGGAGGGCTATGTGTTCCACAACGGCTACTGTGCAGTGCACGATAAAGACCACGTGGACAAGATGGGCATGATAGACAAGCGGGGCAACTGGGTGCTGCAACCCGAATACGAAAGCATCAGCCACCAATACTCGTCATGGATTTTAGACGACGGTGAAAGGCAAAGCGCCTTGGACGAGAACTTGCAGACCATCATCGCGCCTTTGAAAGGGGATATAGTGGCGATGTTCGACAGATTCAAAGTGACGCTCTATGACAGCCACGCCATCCAAAGCTATGACCTGCAAGGCGAGTTGACCGAGCCGTGCTTCATAAGCGAAGTGAGCAACCTGACCTACGTGACGGATGAGTTGCAATACGCCACCCGGAATGTGTACAACCCCGATGGTGTGCCCGTGGGCGAGACTAGATACGATGTACAGGAACCCGTAGAAGCGGTGGCCAAGTGCAGGCGTTACCAAGGCGCCGAAGCATGCTACGGGCTGTTGACGGCCGAGGGGAAGATCATCACGCTTCCGCTCTATACAGAGATTACGGCGATAGGTTACGACACCTATCTGTGCATGGTAGATTATGAAGAGGGTGTGATACTCAACGGAAAAGGCGAAAGGGTAGAATGAACATAGCGGGTTGTTTGTAATTGAAAAACGCTTCAAATGGAGGATGGCAAGACGCATGGACTTGCCATCCTTTTTTATAGGACAAGTTTTAAGGCAAAACATGCCGCGAAACGGAATTAAAAGCCTACCTTTGGGAAACGTTATACGATAATATAATAAGGTATATAATAGATAGGGAGATGAGTGGAAAATCGATACATTCCTGCCCCGAGCTGATAGAGTATATCAACCGCATAGGGTTCCTGCCGTTGCTCTACATGGGCATCCATGGCTGGTCGGCTGAAGAGGTGGTGGACGAGGATTGCGGGTACAACCGTTTGCCCGACGGCGGATGGAAATGGCCGCTCTGGGAGTGGAAGGGGGCCATCCTGCAAGAGAGCGGCTGTGCCTACGGCAAGTTCTTCGACCGCAAGGCCGCGTTCATCAGCCGCGACTGGTGGCCCGACTTCTGCAACTACCGCCGCAGCCTCTATCCCTATCCCAAGGAGGGAAGCGTGGAAGAGGCCATCCTCGACACCTTGAAAGCCGAAGGCAGCCTCATCACCCGCGAGCTGCGTGCGGCATGCGGCTTCACCGGGCCGAAGATGCGCAGTAAGTTCGACACCTACGTGGCCCGCCTGCAAATGGGATGCCGCATCGTTACCGAAGACTTCGTCTACTCCCGCGACCGCCACGGCCGTGAATATGGCTGGGGCTTGTCGCTGCTCACCACTCCCGAAGCCCTCTTCGGCAAGCGTGCCTGCCACCCTGACCGCACGCCCGAGGAATCGCACGAAAGGCTTCTCGAACGGTTCATAGAGATACTGCCCGACGCATCCTATGATTTATATGAGTGGCTGCTGAAATGAACGGCCGCCCCCGGTTGAAACGAGATAGGTAAGGGTACAGGAGGTTGAACTGAAAACGAGCTGGCCCGGCTTCCGTAACGGAAGCCGGGCCAGCCTGTATATCCTCCGAAAGGGACTATTAGGCCTGTTCGGCCACCACTTCAAAGGGAATCTCTACGGAGACCTCCTTGTGGAGCTTGATAAGGGCTTTGTAGTTGCCCACCTCTTTGACGGTATCTTTCAGGATGATGAGCTTTCGGTCGATGTCATGACCCAACTTGGCCAACTCGTCGGCAATCTGGATGTTGCTTACCGAACCGAAGATAGTACCCGTGGAGCTTACCTTGGTGGCGATGGTCAAGGTAACGCCTTCCAATTGGGCGGCCTGCGCCTGGGCATCTTGCTTTATCTTCTCTAACTTGTGGGCACGCTGTTTCATCTCCTCGGCCAGCACCTTCTTTGCCGAAGGGGTGGCTACAATGGCTTTGCCGGTAGGGATAAGGTAGTTGCGACCGTAACCTGACTTCACCGTGACGATGTCGTTCTTATACCCCAAGTTCTGGACATCTTCTTTCAATATAATTTCCATACTTGTTCCTCCTCTTATTTCA
>JAJPYP010000105.1 GCA_021204885.1 Prevotellaceae bacterium | reverse complement strand
AACCGGCTACGTATGCCGAGATTTGCGCCGCCATGAAAGAGGCTTCCGAAGGCGAGCTGAAAGGCGTATTAGGCTACACCGAGGATTCCGTCGTTTCTTCCGACTTCCTTGGAGATACCCGTACCTCCATCTTCGATGCCAAGGCCGGTATCGCATTGACCAATACGTTTGTAAAGGTCGTTTCTTGGTACGACAACGAGATCGGTTACTCCAACAAGGTGCTTGACCTGATTGCCCACATGGCATCTGTCAACGCTTGATGACTTGCCTTTAAAAAGCTATAAATAGGCGGCTTCCACGCTGAGGTCGCCTATTTTTTATATGATGACGTTTTCGACAACTTCCATGGATATGCCCGATACCGTAAACCCCTTCTTCGAGCCATACGACACGCCGCACGGGGCGGTGCCTTTCGACCGCATTGAAAAGGCGCATTACAAGCCTGCCTTCGAGGAGGGCATGCGTCGTCAACGCGCCCAGATCGACGCCATTACCGACAATCCCGATGCGCCTACCTTCGCCAATACCGTGCTGCCTTACGAGCGGTCGGGCGAGTTGCTGCACCGCGTGAGTGCCGTCTTCTCCAACCTGCTCAGTGCCGAGACCGACGATGAGTTGCAGGCGCTGGCCGAGGAGATGATGCCGCGCTTGAGCGAGCATGCGGACAATATCAGCCTGAACGAACGGCTCTTCGCCCGTGTGAAACGGGTCTATGAAGGGATGGGAGAGGAGCATCTCACGCCCGAGCAGTGCAAGTTGACCGAGGATATATACAAAGGCTTTACCCGTAGCGGGGCCAACCTGCCTCAAACCCAAAGGGAGACTTACCGCAACCTGCGCAAGGAGCTGAGCATGCTCTCTTTGCAGTTCGGCATGCACAACTTGAAAGAGACCAACGCCTACAGCATGCTCTTGACCGACAAGGAGGCGCTCTCGGGATTGCCCGAGGGCATCGTGACCGCCGCTGCCGAGGCCGCCGCCGCCAAGGGGAGCGAGGGGTGGTTGTTTACCCTGCAAGCGCCTATTTATGTTCCCTTCCTTGAGTATGCCGACCGCCGCGACTTGCGTCAAGCGCTCTACATGGCTTACCACACCTTGGGCACGCATGGTGACGAGAACGACAACTTGGAGGCGGTAAGGAGGTTGGTGAACCTGCGCTTGGAGCTTGCCCGCTTATTAGGCTACGACAACTATGCCGCCTACACCTTGGAAGAGCGCATGGCCGGTACGCAGCAGGCTGTCTATGAGCTGCTTGACAAGTTGATGGAGGCTTATACGCCCACCGCCCGCAAGGAGTATGCCCAGGTGGAGGCGTTGGCCCGCGAGGAGCAGGGCGAGGGCTTCACGCTCATGCCTTGGGACTGGAGTTACTACGCCCGCAAGTTGAAGGAGCGCAAGTTCCGGATAGAGGACGAGCGGTTGCGTCCCTACTTCGAGTTGGAACGGGTCATCAAAGGGGTGTTCGGCTTGGCCGGACGGCTCTATGGCATCACTTTCCGCAAGTGCGAGGAGATTCCGGTCTATCACAAGGATGTGGTGGCTTACGAGGTGTTCGACAAGGACGGCAGCTTCCTTGCCCTTTTCTATGCCGATTTCCATCCGCGCGAGGGAAAACACTCGGGGGCTTGGATGACTTCTTATAAAGAGCAGTGGATTACCGAAGAGACAGGCGAGAACAGCCGTCCGCACGTGTCGGTGGTAATGAACTTCACCAAGCCCACGCAGGAGAAGCCCGCCTTGCTCACGTTCGGCGAAGTGGAGACCTTCCTGCACGAGTTCGGCCACAGCCTGCACGCCATGTTCGCCAATACCACTTACGCCAACTTGAGCGGCACCAACGTCTATTGGGATTTCGTGGAGCTTCCCTCGCAGTTCATGGAGAACTTCGCTACCCAAAAGGAGTTCCTGCACACCTTTGCCCGCCATTACCTCACGGACGAGCCGATACCCGACGAGTGGGTGGACCGCTTGGTGGAGGCGGCCAACTTCAATGTGGCCTACGCCTGCTTGCGCCAAGTGGGCTTCGGGCTGATTGACATGGCTTGGCACACCCGTACCACCCCGTTCGAGGGGGATGTGCCGGCATACGAGAAGGAGGCGATGGCGCCCGTGCAGCTCTTTCCCGTAGTGGAGGGCACCTGCATGAGCACGCAGTTCTCGCACATCTTCGCCGGGGGCTATGCGGCGGGTTACTATAGCTACAAGTGGGCCGAGGTGCTCGATGCCGACGCTTTTTCCCTGTTCAAGCAACGGGGCATCTTCAACCGCGAGGTGGCCGAGGCTTTCCGCAGGGAGATTCTCTCCAAAGGGGGTACGGAGCATCCCATGACGCTCTACAAGCGTTTCCGTGGGCAGGAACCCACCATCGACGCGCTGCTGGAACGCAACGGCATCAAGCGGCCGTAAGGCCCCGGGCGGGCAAACGGAACCCCGGGAAAAGGGTAAGGCTGTAGACAGCTATATATAAAATAAGGTATAAGATATATAGGTAAGACAATGAAAAAAACATTCATCAAGGCGGCAAGCAAAACGTGCCGGGGCAGGGGAGTCTGCCGCATGGCGGCGTTGCTTTGCCTCGCGCTCTTGCTCCCGCTGCTTGGCGGGTGCAACAACACCGACGACGTGGAGTTGATTTTCGACGGCAAGTCGTGGAAGCTGGCCCGCCTTACGAACGACGGCAGTGCCGACGCTTTCTATGACGGGCTGTGGAGTACCGACGCGCAACGCCAGAGCAGCATCGAGGCGCTCTCACAGTCGGGTTACTTTACGGTGCAGACCACCTGCGCCAACGAAGACGGCACGTTGACCGGCACCCTCAGCGCCCATGCCATTACGGGCTCCATCAGCAACGCCGTCTTGACGGTGGATGCCTCTTCGCGCAAGATTACCGTAGACGGGGTCATCAACAGTTCGGAGAGCGACCCATTAGGCATCGCCTTTTTAGAGGGGCTGTTGGGGGTATATAAGTATGAGGGCGACACGCACAACTTGACGCTCTATTACAAGAACGGCAGCCAGACGCGGGTCATCGGCCTTGTGGCCCGTTAATAATACGGTATAAAGGTGGAGGCAGTTTGATGGAGACGACGGCAGACAGCAAACAGACGGTGTTGGACAGACGCTACATCCGCATGGCGACCGTGTGGGCGGAGAACTCCTACTGCATCAGGCGGAAGGTGGGGGCGCTCATCGTGAAGGAGAAGATGATTATCTCCGACGGTTACAACGGCACGCCTTCGGGCTTCGAGAACGTGTGCGAGGACGAAGGAAACGTGACCAAGCCCTACGTGCTGCATGCCGAGGCCAACGCCATCACGAAGATCGCCCGCTCGAACAACAGCAGCGACGGCGCCACGCTCTACGTGACGGCATCGCCTTGTTTAGAGTGTGCCAAGCTCATTATCCAAGCGGGCATCAAACGGGTGGTCTACTCGGAGAAGTACCGTTTGGAGGATGGTGTGGAGTTGTTGAAGCGTGCCGGCATCGAGGTGGTTTTCCTTCCTCCGTCGGCCGACAATATATATAAATAAGGTATAAGCGCTTTACGGCTCGTTTTGTTTTTGAATCTAATGTTGACAGGTTATGAAGAATAAGAATTCGTCCCGTTTCACACCGCTGCTCATTGCCGTGAGCGTCGTGGTGGGCATCCTGATAGGGACATTTTATGCCCGGCTCTTCTCGGGAAACCGCTTGGGCATCATCAACGGCTCTTCCAACAAGCTGAACGCCCTGTTGCGCGTGGTCGACGACCAGTACGTGGACACCGTGGATATGGCTTGGTTAGTGGAGGAGGCCATGCCGCAAGTGTTGGCTGAATTAGACCCTCACTCGGTCTACATCCCGGCACAGAATGTGGAGGAGGTCAATTCCGAGTTAGAAGGGAGCTTCAGCGGCATCGGCATCCAGTTCACCATTCAGGATGATACCATCCATGTGAACGCCGTGGTGCAGGGCGGCCCTTCCGAGAAAGTGGGGCTGATGGCGGGCGACCGCATCGTCATGGTGAACGACAGCTTGTTCGTGGGCGAGGAGTTGAATGAGGATAGGGCGAAGCGCACCTTGAAGGGGCCGAAAGGATCGCAGGTGAAGCTAAGCGTGAAGCGTGCCACCGAGAAGGAACTGCTCGACTTTGTCATCACCCGCGGTGACATTCCCCAGAACACGGTGGAAGCCGCCTATATGATCGACAACGATTTCGGCTATATCATGGTAAGTAAATTCGGGCGCACCTCGCATGTGGAATTGCTCAACGCCTTGGCACAACTTGGCCACCAGCATTGCAAGGGATTAATCATAGACCTGCGCGGCAACACCGGCGGCTACATGGAGGCCGCCATCCGCATGGTGAACGAGTTCCTGCCCGAAGGAGAGCTAATCGTCTATGCCCAAGGACGCAAATACCCGCGCATGGAGGAGTATGCCAACGGTACGGGCAGCTGCCAGAAGCTGCCGTTGGTGGTATTGATGGACGAAAGCTCCGCATCTTCCAGCGAGATCTTCGCGGGAGCCATTCAAGACAACGACCGGGGTACCATCATCGGCCGTCGCTCCTTCGGTAAGGGATTGGTGCAGCAGCCCATCGACTTCAGCGACGGGTCGGCCATCCGCCTGACCGTGGCCCGCTACTACACCCCGTCGGGGCGGTGCATACAGCGTCCTTACGAGAGCGGCAAGGACTCCAATTACGAGATGGACTGGCTCACCCGCTACGAACACGGCGAGTTCTTCTCCAAAGACAGTATCAAGTTGGACGAGAGTGTCAGCTACTACACTTCGTTAGGCCGTCCCGTCTATGGCGGGGGCGGCATCATGCCAGACATATTCGTGCCGCAGGACACCATCGGCGTCTCCTCCTATTTGATGGAAGTGAACAACAAGGGGCTCATCATCCAGTTCAGCTTCCATTACACCGACCACAACCGTTCCAAGTTAGAGGGGTATGAGAGCTGGCAGACGTTGTGTGAGTATCTGCGCCGGCAAGGCTTGGTAGAGCAGTTCACCGCTTTTGCCGACTCCAAAGGGGTGAAGCGGCGCAACATCTTGATAAGCCGCTCGCACAAGTTGTTGGAGAAGAATCTCTATGGCAATATCATTTACAATATGTTAGGCATGGAGGAGTACATCAAGTACATCAACGAGACCGACCCCACGGTGTTGAAGGCGTTGGAGGTGTTGCGTGCCGGCGAGGCTTTCCCCAATGCACCCGTGCCGGCCGATGAGGAGTAGCGGCATGGTGGAGACCAAGCAGGCGTTGCGCAAGTTAGTGGCGCGGCACAAAGGGTGCGAGACGGCCGAGTCTCTTCAAAGGCTGTCGGCTTTGGTTATGGCCCGCTTGGAGGCGCACCCGGCTTTCCTTGCGGCCGAAACCGTGTTGCTTTACCACTCGTTGCCCGACGAGGTAGACACGCATGCCTTGCTTGCACGCTGGGCGAAACGCAAACGGCTCTTGCTGCCGGTGGTCAAAGGAGATGAGTTGGAGTTGCGGCTGTTTAGGCCGGGCGAGGCGTTGCTTACGGGCAGGTTCGGCATTGAAGAGCCTGCCGGCGCAGCCTTTACCCACTATGCTTCCATTGCGTTGGCGGTGGTGCCGGGCGTGGCGTTCGACCGTGCCTGCCATCGGTTGGGTAGGGGAAAAGGCTACTACGACCGCTTGCTGCCGCGGCTTTCCGCCGCCTACAAGATAGGTGTCTGCTTCCCGTTCCAGCTGTTAGACGAGATACCTACCGAGCCTTTCGACATCCCCATGGACGAGGTGATAACCGCTTCCGGGGGCTTCCCCGAACCATAACAGACCTCCTTCCCATGTATATGAAACCGTTTTTTCCGAATATTTCCCATATTTAATTTGAATAATCGGGAAAAACGCTTAATTTTGATGCCAATTTAGCGTCTTGCGGTGCTACTATGACAGCAGACGTGTCATCTCAATTAGAATCATTAAATAACAGGCAAAGTGGAACAGGTTTTCAGTTACATCATCGGTTTAGGAGCCGCGGTTATGATGCCCATTATCTTCACCATATTGGGCGTGTGTATCGGCATCAAGTTGGGCAAGGCGCTCAAGAGCGGCTTGCTGATAGGTGTGGGATTTGTAGGACTCTCGGTAATTACGGCGTTGCTTACCAGCAGTTTGAGCCCTTCATTGAGTAAAGTGGTCGAGATATACGGACTTCAATTGCAGATATTCGATATGGGTTGGCCGGCCGCCGCGGCCGTGGCCTACAACACGTCGGTGGGTGCCTTCATCATCCCCATCTGCCTGTGCGTAAATCTCTTGATGCTCTTCACCAAGACCACGCGCACGGTGAACATCGACTTGTGGAACTACTGGCATTTCGCCTTCATCGGGGCGGTGGTCTACTTTGCCTGCGGCAGCATCCTGTGGGGCTTCTTCACCGCCATCATCTGCTACATCCTCACGTTGATCATGGCCGACATGACCGCCAAGAAGTTCCAAGGCTTCTATGACAAGATGGAGGGCATCTCCATTCCGCAGCCCTTCTCGGGCGGCTTCGTTCCCTTCGCATGGGCCATCAACAAGCTGCTCGACAAGATCCCCGGCTTCGACAAGTTGGAGATTGATGCCGAGGGCATGAAGCGTAAGTTCGGCTTGCTTGGCGAGCCTATCTTCCTCGGCGTGATTGTGGGCATGATTATCGGCATGTTCGCTTGCGGCAGCTGGCAAGAATTGGTCGACGGCATTCCCGGCATCTTGGGCTTGGGCATCAAGATGGGTGCCGTCATGGAACTTATCCCGCGCATCACCACGCTCTTCATCGAAGGATTGAAACCCATCTCGGATGCCACGCGCGAACTCATTGCCAAGAAATTCAAAGGTGCCAGCGGCCTGAACATCGGTATGAGCCCCGCCTTGGTTTTGGGACATCCCGCCACGTTGGTGGTATCGTTGCTGCTCATTCCCGTGGCACTGCTG
>JAJPYP010000063.1 GCA_021204885.1 Prevotellaceae bacterium | reverse complement strand
GTACCACACAGGCGAAGGTGTCGGGCGTGGGCTGCCACTCTTCATACTTGCCCACCTGCAAGCGGATGCCTTGCGGCACGGCACGGGTGGCCATCACCGCCAGTGTCTGTGGAAAGAGGCGTTCGTCTACAAAGACCGTACCGGCACCTGCCTTCTGCTGCTGGCGTGTGCGCAGGGCATACATCATCGTCACGGCTTCGGCGGCGGCGGTAGCCTCGTCCAAGAGGGAGCAGTTGGCCAAGGGCATGCCGGTTAAATCGCACACGGCTGTCTGGAAGTTCATGAGTGCTTCCAACCTGCCCTGCGATACCTCGGCTTGGTAGGGCGTGTAAGAGGTGTACCACACGGGGTTCTCGAACACGTTCCTTTGAATGACAGCCGGCGTGACGGTGTTGTACCACCCCATGCCGATATAAGTGGCATAGAGCTTGTTCTTGGATGCCAACCCGGTGATGTGCCGGCTGAATGCATGCTCTGTCATGGGTGCCGGCAGGGACAAGGGTGCTTTCAGACGGATGTCGGCAGGGATGGTACGGTCTATGAGTTCATCCAAGGTGTCCACACCTATCTTGCGCAGCATCGCGGCCTCATCGCTTGGGCTGATGCCGATGTGGCGGTCGGCTAAAATATCTTCTTTCATATAGAGTTTATTAGGTTGTTTCTGTTTATGGGGGCGGCTGCCGAAGCACATTCCCCAAGGGGCACGGACGCTTCCGGGGAAGATTACGCGGCGGCACGCTGGGGCATCAACGGAAGAAGGGATTCTCGGCCTTCTCCATGCCGATGGTGGTGGGTGCGCCGTGTCCGGGGTAGACGATGGTCTCTGCCGGCAACACGAAAAGGCGGCTGCATATATGCTCTATGAGGTCGTCGAAGTTGCCCCCTGCCAAGTCGGCACGGCCGATGCTGCCTTGGAACAGCACGTCGCCCGAAAAGAGGCAACGGGAAGCCGCGCAGTAGAACACCAAGCTGCCGGGCGAGTGTCCGGGTACGTGTATGGCCTCCAGCTTGGTGTTGCCGAAGGTGATGATGTCGCCGTCGTGCAGGTAACCGCCCAGCGGCACGGGGGCTTCCTGCAACTGGAAGCCGAACATGCGGCTCTGCTTGGGAGCCTCTTCTATCCAGAACTCGTCGGCTTGGTTGGCCTCGGCTTTCAAGCCGAACTCTTTCCACATGAACGGGTTTCCGAAGATGTGGTCCAAGTGCAGATGGGTGCAAAGCAGGCGCTTTACCTGCAAGTTGTTGCCCAAGATAAAGTCTTTCAACGCTTGCTTCTCTTCGTCGTAGAAACAGCCGGCGTCGATGACGGCGGCCTCGTTTGTCTCGTCCCAGATAACGTAACAGTTCTCGGGGAGCATATTGAATTCAAATCGCTTGATCTTCATTATGGTGAGGATTGGATTGTTTATGGTTTACGGGTTCATTCTCGTTTAAGGGTCAATAAGCTATGTAAAGCACCTTCTTGGTCTGGAAGAACTCCTCGCCGAAGAACTCGGAGAGCTCCCATACTATCGCACGGCTTTTATAGGGGCGCGTCTCGGCTTCCAAGTCACCCCCTTTCAGGCAGATGATGCCGTTGGGAAGGGCGTTCTGTTGCCTCACCGAGCGGTTCTTGCGGGTGACCTTGAGCAAGTCGGCCACGGGCATGACGGCACGGCTTACGATGAAATCGAACGTCTGCGTCTCCTCTTCAACGCGCTCGTGGCGGAACGTGACGTTGGACAGCCCGATGGCTTGGGCCACTTCGGCGGCCACACGCAGCTTCTTGCCCACGCTGTCTACCATGTGGAACGTCGCCTCAGGGAAGAGGATGGCCAAGGGAATGCCGGGAAATCCGCCGCCGGTGCCCACGTCCATGACACGGGTGCCGGGACGGAAACGGATGACCTTGGCGATGCCCATCGAGTGGAGCACGTGGCGCTCGTAGAGGTTCCCTATATCCTTACGGGAGATGACGTTGATCTTGGCGTTCCACTCCTCATAAAGGCCTTTCAAGGCGGCGTATTGCCGCTGTTGCCGCCCGGTGAGGTCGGGGAAGTATTTCATCAGGAGTTCCATGCCTGAAAGGGTGTAGAGGGGCTATCGGATGGAAGCGACGACGCCTTTCTTGTCGTCCATGAGGGGTTGCAGGATGTCGTAGGACAACGTGATGGCGGTGGTTCCCATGACGTAGGGGGCTATGTCGTACACATTATAATAAAAGGTGATGCCCGCATCGTCAAGGTAGAAGTTCCCCGTGGGTTCAATGTCTCCGCCAAGCGCGTAGCCCATGTCTTGCAGTTCCTCGCGGGTGGTGACGTGGTTGTCGGCCATGAGCTGGTTCCAGAGCAAGTCGGTCAACTGTTCCTCATATCCCTTGGCGAAGAGGTCGTCCAAACGGACGGGCGTAAGCGTGGAGAGGTCTACATTGAGGAAGTTGGTCAGGTAGATGCCGTGTGCCCCGCCGGTGTACTCCTCATAGTAAACGCGGTAGGTGAGCAGGTGCCCGGCATAATGCCACACGCTGCCTGCGACGCTCTTGTAGTAGGAGTACCAGTCAGCTACGTCTATGTCGCCCGACTCATCGGCATCCTTGAGGAACATGGGTTCCAAGTCTTCGCGGTAGCTGCGGGCATACTTGTCGGCATAGCGGTCCAAGGCCTCTACGGGAGCCATGCCGGCGTAGGCCTCGCCTAACGCGGCCGAGAGCAGGAAACGGTTCACTTGGTTCTTCAACGAGTCGTCGGAGGCCTTGTCGGCATACACGAGGCTGACGACAAGGTTGCACGCCGGCATGGCGGTATCGCCGAAGAGATGGACGGTGCGGTTCACTTGGATGCTGTCGAACGACAACGCGCCCACGGGTTTGTGCAGGTTGCTATTGCAAGAGAACAAAAATCCGCATGCAACAAGCGGAAGGAGGAATAGGCTGACATATTGCTTTCCCATACGCTTTTTATTTATCAAACGATATTAGAAGTAACATTTTAGTAGTTGCAAATATAAAACTTATTGGCGAACTCACGGCATAAAAACGAAAAAAGCGTGGTGAAATTCTATTCAATTACATGGATAGTTGAAAAAAATACGTACCTTTGCCCCGCTAAAACAGAACCCTATAGACAGAAGGTATGGAACTTGACGCGCTTACTGCAATCTCTCCGATTGACGGCCGATACAGAGGTAAGGCCGCGGTTCTATCCGCTTATTTCTCGGAATTCGCGCTTATCAGATACCGCGTGCGTGTGGAAGTGGAGTATTTCATCACGCTCTGCCGGCTGCCTTTGCCGCAACTGCAAGGGGTGGACGCCACCTGTTTGGAGCGGCTCAGGGACATTTACCGCCGGTTCTCCTTGACGGACGCCAAGCGTGTCAAGGAGATCGAGGACGTGACCAACCACGACGTCAAGGCGGTGGAGTATTTCCTGAAAGAGCGGTTCGACCGGATGCCCGGCATGGAGCCCTACAAGGAGTTCATCCACTTCGGACTGACTTCACAGGATATCAACAACACAGCCTTTCCGCTTGCGGTGAAAGAGGCGTTGGAAGAGGTCTATTACCCGCAACTCGAGGAGCTTATAACGCAATTGAACGACTATGCCGAAGCGTGGGCGGATATTCCCATGTTGGCGCGTACGCACGGCCAGCCTGCCTCTCCTACCCGTTTGGGAAAGGAGGTCAAGGTGTTCGCCTACCGCTTGGAACGCCAACTATCCTTGTTGCGGGCATGCCCCGTCACGGCCAAGTTCGGCGGTGCCACGGGCAACTTCAACGCCCACCACGTGGCTTACCCGGGGATTGACTGGAAGGCTTTCGGCGACAAGTTCGTGGCGGAGCGACTGGGCCTGCGACGCGAAGCCTACACCACGCAAATCTCCAACTACGACAACTTGGCCGCCCTCTTCGACGCGATGAAGCGGGTGAACACCGTGATGATAGACATGAACCGCGACTTCTGGCAATATATCTCCATGGAGTACTTCAAGCAGCGCATCAAAGCCGGCGAGGTGGGCTCGAGCGCCATGCCGCACAAGGTGAATCCCATCGACTTCGAGAATGCCGAGGGGAACTTGGGCATGGCCAACGCGGTGTTGCGACAGCTTTCGGAGAAGTTGCCGGTATCGCGCCTGCAACGTGACTTGACCGACTCGACCGTGCTGCGCAACATCGGCGTACCCTTCGGCCACACGGTCATCGCCATACAGAGTTCCTTGAAGGGCTTGCGCAAGCTGTTGCTCAACCGGACGGCCATCGACCGCGACTTGGACAACTGCTGGAGTGTGGTGGCCGAAGCCATTCAAACCATCCTGCGACGGGAGGGCTACCCGCATCCTTACGAGGCGTTGAAGGCGTTGACACGTACCAACCAAGCGGTGACGGAAGCCTCCATCAAACAGTTCATCGAGGGATTGGAGGTGAAAGAGGAGGTAAAGCAAGAGTTGCTTGCCATTACCCCGCAAAGCTATACGGGCATGTAGAAAGTGCGCACCGCCGATGCGGGGAAACGAAGGGGAATGAACACTATGAACAGGTAACAAGGAAAACATATCAACCATAAAGCGGAGAATATAGACAAGACATTATAGCGTTTAAAGTGCATTGACCGGACAACCGGTCGACTATCGAGATTTTTAGGAACTGACCGTGAGGTCGTGAGTAGATTTACATTTTATTTATTAGAAACGACATGAGTACAGAGAATGAAATTTGGCGCGACGCCTCCTCTACCAACGAAGGGAATGAAGGCAGTGGCCGCGAGGGCAATCAGTCAGACCGTGACGGCAATCAAGCGGACCGTAATGGTAACCTGACAGACCGTAATGGTAACCAAACAGAAAAGACAGGGTACTACAACCACCCGTACAACCGTGACAACGGCAACCGCCCCTACCGTCCCAGATTCAACAGTGAAAACGGCGAACGGGTGCAACGCACCTATAGCAGCGACCGTCCTTACCGTCCGCGTTTCAATGCGAACGGCAACCAAGGGGAGCGTCCACAGCGCCCCTATAACAACGACCGTCCGCGCATGAACGGCGGCGAACGCACGTATGGCAGCAACGGTGAGCGCAACTACGGAAACAGGAGCGAACGCACGTATGGCAACCAAGGCGAGCGTACTTACGGTGCGGGCGAGGGCAACCGTCCTTACCGCCCCCGCTTCAACCAAGAGGGTGGAGAGCGTACGGCACGTACGTCGTACGGCAACCAAGGCGAGGGTAACCGTACTTTCCGTCCCCGCTTCAACCAAGAGGGCGGAGAGCGTACAGCACGTACGTCGTATGGCAACCAAGGCGAGGGCAACCGTTCTTTCCGTCCCCGCTTCAACCCCGACGGCAACAAGCGCCCCATGCGCCCGGGTTATGGCATGGGCAACGGCGGGGAGCGTCCGTCGTACAACAACAACGGGGGCGAACGCCCCGCGCGTCCTTACGGGAACAATACCGGGGGCGACCGTCCTTTCCGTCCCCGCTTCAACAAGAACGCCGGTGACCGCCAAGGTAATTACGGGAACAGGGCCGACGGTTACAACCGACCCACACGCCGCCCGGGAGACTACTCCCAGCGCCCAAGATACAACAACAAGCGCGAACCGGTAGAGTATAAGGACCAGTTCACCGACCCGAACGAGCCTATCCGCTTGAACAAGTTCTTGGCCAACGCCGGCATCTGCTCGCGCCGTGAGGCCGACGAGTTCATCACGGCGGGCGTGGTGTCGGTAAACGGTGAGGTCGTTACGGAACTGGGCACGAAAATCAAGCGCAGCGATGCCGTGAAGTTCCACGACCAGCCTGTGTCCATCGAGCGCAAGATATACGTCTTGCTGAACAAACCGAAAGATACGGTCACCACATCCGACGACCCGCAAGGCCGCCACACGGTGATGGACTTGGTGAAAGGGGCTTGCCAGGAGCGCATCTACCCTGTGGGACGGTTGGACCGCAACACCACCGGCGTGCTGCTGCTCACCAACGACGGCGACTTGGCTTCCAAGCTGACGCATCCCAAGTTCTTGAAGAAGAAAGTGTACCATGTGCGTCTGGACAAGGACTTGACCAAGGCCGACATGGACCGGATTGCCACCGGTGTACAGTTAGACGACGGCGAGATACACGCCGATGCCATCAGCTACACGGACGACCTGAAGAAAGACGAGGTGGGCATCGAGATCCATTCCGGAAAGAACCGTATCGTGCGCCGCATCTTCGAGTCGTTGGGCTACAAGGTGGTCAGATTAGACCGCGTGCTCTTCGCCGGCCTTACCAAAAAGGGATTGCGCCGTGGTGAATGGCGCTACTTGACCGAACAGGAGGTGAACTTCCTGCGCATGGGTTCATTCGAGTGATCTATAATAACAAGATAAACCGTATGGAAAGAATCGGTAGGACAAAGATCGTCGACTTGCTGAAACGGGAAGATTTCGGCGCGACGGTCAACGTGAAAGGCTGGGTGCGTACCCGTCGTGGCAGCAAGCAGGTGAGCTTCATCGCGCTGAACGACGGGTCCATCATCCATAACGTGCAGATAGTGGTCGACTTGGGCGCTTTCAAGGAGGAGTTGCTCAAGGAGATTACCACAGGCGCTTGCCTGAGTGTAAACGGCGTGTTGGTGGAATCGGTGGGTTCGGGCCAGAGAGTAGAGATACAGGCACGCGAAATCGAAGTGCTTGGCAAGTGCGACAACTCCTACCCTTTGCAGAAGAAGGGACACTCCATGGAGTTCATGCGCGGGGTAGCCCACTTGCGTCCCCGTACCAATACGTTCGGCGCCGTGCTGCGCATCCGTCACAACATGGCCATCGCCATACACAGCTTCTTCCACCAAAAGGGGTTCTTCTACTTCCACACCCCCATCATCACGGCCTCCGATTGTGAAGGTGCCGGAGAGATGTTCCAAGTGACCACCAAGAACCTCTACGACTTGAAGAAAGACGAGAATGGAGCCATCATCTACGACGACGACTTCTTCGGCAAGCAGACCAGCCTGACCGTCTCCGG
>JAJPYP010000161.1 GCA_021204885.1 Prevotellaceae bacterium | reverse complement strand
AGCAGTATAACAAGTCACGTCAGCAAGCCATCACCAACGAATTGCTCGACATCGTGGGCGGTAGCATGAAATAGGTATGGAGCAGAACACCGAGCTCACGCTGGCGCGACGACTCATTGAACAGACCGGTACCCATCTTTTCCTCACAGGAAAGGCGGGTACCGGTAAAACCACTTTTTTACAGAAACTCAAGGCAGACTCTCCCAAGCGGATGATAGTCCTTGCCCCTACCGGGATCGCGGCCATCAACGCCGGCGGCGTCACCATACACTCCTTCTTCCAACTGCCGTTCGCCCCGTACATTCCACAGAGTTCCTTTAACTCCACCGAAGGGAAAGCCAAGTTCCGTTTCAGTAAGGAGAAAATCAACATCATCCGCAGCATGGACCTATTAGTCATCGATGAAATCAGCATGGTACGTGCCGACTTGCTCGATGCTGTGGATGCCGTGTTGAGGCGCTATCGCAACCGATACAAGCCCTTCGGCGGCGTGCAGCTGCTGCTCATAGGCGACTTGCAGCAACTCGCCCCTGTGGTGAAAGAGGAGGAGTGGCAACTCCTGGGCAAGTACTACGACACCCCCTACTTCTTCTCCAGCCAAGCCTTGAAGCAGACCGAATACTGCACCATCGAACTGAAAAGAGTCTACCGGCAGGAGAACGGCACGTTCCTTGACTTGCTCAACAGCATCCGCGAGAACCGTTGCGACGCCCAAGTATTGGCAGCCCTGAACAGCCGCTATATCCCCCATTTCACGCCCCGTGATAATGAGGGGTTCATCCACCTTGTCACCCACAACTACCAAGCCCACCGCATCAACGAGCAGGCGTTGGAACGGCTGACCGGACACGCCTACACCTACCGCGCCACCATCGACGGTGACTTTCCCGCCTACTCCTTCCCCACGGACGAGGCGTTGGAACTCAAACAGGGAGCGCAAGTGATGTTCGTGAAGAACGACACTTCGGGCGAGCGCCGCTATTACAACGGCATGATAGGACAAGTCACCGCATTGGGCAAAGAGCATATAGAGGTGTGCCCACGAGGAGGCAAGCCCTTTGAATTGCAAGAAGAGGTGTGGAGCAACGCCAAATACGTACTGAACGAACAGACGGGGGAGATTACCGAAGAGGTGGAGGGCACCTTCCGTCAATACCCCTTGAAATTAGCATGGGCCATCACCATCCACAAGAGCCAAGGGCTCACTTTCGAGCACGCCATCATCAACGCAGGTACCGCTTTCGCGCACGGGCAAGCCTATGTGGCGTTAAGCCGGTGCAAGACCTTGGAGGGTTTGGTACTGAGCGCCCCGCTCACCCAAAAGGCCATCATCGCCGACCAATCGGTAGACACGTTCATCTTGGAAGCCCGCCGGAACCAACCCGACGAGCAGCGTCTCTCCACCTTGCAGCAAGCCTACTTCTTGGAGTTGCTGGGCGGCTTGTTCGACTTCCAACCATTGGAACAGGCCTTGCGCCGCTACGTGCGTATCGTGGACGAATACCTCTACAAACGCTATCCCAAACAGCTGGCCGCCTATAAAGAAGAGACGGCACGGTTCGGCACGAAGGTAATCGAAGTGGCAGGAAGGTTCAACACACAGTACACCCGCTTGGTCAACGAAGCGGCCGATTACCACACCGACCCCACGCTGCAAGCCCGCATCCATTCGGCCACAGCCTACTTCTTGGAACAACTCGACCCGTTGGAGCAACTGCTGCAAAGTACCGTCGACACCGACAACAAAGAGATAAAGAAGCGGCTCCATGAAGCCATGGAGGAGTTGGAACGCCGTTTCCACTTGAAGTCCGCACTGTTGGACTACGTACACGACAACGGCTTCCAAGTAACGGAGTATTTGAAAAGAAAGGCTCTCCTTTCCATCGACAATTCCACACCGGGTAAGGAGAAACGGGCGAAAGCATCCACAAGGAGAAGCAAAGAGATGGAAGAGGGACTGACAGGCGGCGTTCTTAAAGAAAAGAGGAAACGCACTGCCGCCACCGCCGCCGTTCCTGCCGACATTCTCCATCCCGTATTGTACCGCCGCTTGACGGAATGGCGCAACGCCGAAGCCGCCCGGTTGGGAGTGCCCGTCTATACCATTATCCAGCAAAAGGCGATAATGGGCATCAGCAACCTCTTGCCCACGACCATGGCGACCCTTGCCCTCATCCCCTACTTCGGGCAAAAGGGTATGGAGAAATATGGAGAGACGATTATAGAAATGGTGAAAGCATACCGCAAAGAAAAATGACGCCGCTTTCATGCACCGAATAAGGCCGGTTCTTCGCGCCTACGCTTCCCAATGCAAGCGCCCCCTGTTTGCCGAAGCTCCCTACTTGTAGAAGTATATGATCTATGCTTGTACAAGCTTGGGGTTTAAATTTTAAAATTCAAATAGAAACAAAGGAAAAACACTACGTTCCTAAATGTATTGAAGAAGTTTAACAAAGTACTATATAATAATGCGACTTCGATTTAAGGAAGGGAACTATATACCTGTTGACCTTAAATATTATGTAATCAGATGAAAAGCATTCGTATAATCTGCTTCTTATCAATATCGTCAATCTGGTTTACGTGGCATGCAAGTACCCGTTAAAACCCAAATAAAGGTCAACAAGTGTATAGTTCCCAAAAGATAGGGACAAATCCCTTTACATATCATTTATCATCTAAAAACTCCTTCCAAAGACTTCTCTTTTTACGCTTCAATCAGTATCCCAACTCAAACGGTTGGTCGATGGCGGGGAGGCCTTCGGACATCCATTGGGGCATGGCTTCGTGCTTCAAGTAGTGGTTGAAGAATTGGAGCATGCGCTTCTGGAAGTCTATGCGGTTGGCCATCTTCATGGGCCAATGGGGCTCGCCCGGGTAATTGAGCAGCCAGCAGGGCTTGCCGAGGCGTTTCATGGCCACGAAGAACTCGATGCCTTGGTACCAAGGTACATGGCCGTCGGAATCGTTGTGCATGATCAATATCGGGGTTTGCACTTTGTCCAAGGAGAACAGGGCGGAGTTCTCGAAGAAACGTTTGGGCGACGACCACGGCGTGGCGTTCAAGCGGCTCTGTTCGTGCTCGTACTGGAATGCGCGTGCCATGCCCGAACCCCAGCGGATGCCGCCGTAGGCACTGAACATGTTTACCACGGGGGCTCCCGACTCGATGGCGGCGAAGAGCGGGGTGCGTGTGGCCAAGTAGGCTACTTGGTAGCCGCCCCAGCTGTGGCCTTGCGCTCCGATGGCATGTTCGTCTACATAGCCTTCGTTGATGAGCTTGGCGATGCCCGGCATGAGGCAGTTGTAACAATCCTCGCCGGGATAGCCGTCGGAGGGATAGCGTATGTCGGGGTTGAAGATGATGTACTCGAGGCTGTTGTAGAGGTGGTAATCGACGGTGGAACGGTGAGCCTCGGGCATGCGGTAGTTGTACAGCGTTTCGGCATTGCGTTCGTAGAAGTTCACGATTAGGGGGTACTTGCGCGAGGGGTCGAAGTCGGCAGGCTTATAGACCACGCCCTCTAACGGCTGTCCGTCTGACGAGGTCCATGAAATCAGTTCGGGGGTTCCCCAGCGAATGCCTGCTTGTTGCTCTACGCCCGAGGTGAGGCGGACGGGATTCTTGAAGTCCATACCCGCGTAGTGGATGTCGGGATATTGTTCAAAGGTCTCTATCGTGAATATGACTTTGTCGGCCTGTTTCGCCTTGACGATGGTGCGGAGCATGTAGTTGCCTGCCATCAATGCCTTGGGAGAGGCGGGTGTCGAGAAGCGGGTGGTGTAATAGCCGCTGCCTTTGGTGGTCTGGTCAAAGCCTTTGAGCAGCCGGGGCTCGTCGGGGTGGATGAAACGTTCTTCCTTGTCCAACTCCACCAAACGGTACGTGACGTGCTTCTGGCGTCCGTTTACGGTGAGGTTCACAGGGA
Source organism: Prevotellaceae bacterium (assembly GCA_021204885.1). The sequence continues at coordinate 3,076 of JAJPYP010000161.1, read as the reverse complement.
CTTTCGTGCCCGAGGGGTCGAGTTCCCAAATGTCGTAGCGGTCGTAAACGAGCAGCTTCGCATCGTTCTGGGTCCACCCGGCCTCACCGTAGCTGCGGGGATAATCGGGCACGTCGTTCTCTTCATCCCAAGCGGTGAAGGTTTGGGGGGTGGTAAGGCGGGTCTTTTGCCCGTCGGCTAGGGAAAAGGCATACCAGCAACTGTCTGTTTCGGCATAGCCATACGCATATTTCCCTTGCGGGGAGATGCGGTAACGGGTGTAATCGGCTTTTGACAAGGGTGTTCGCCGACCGTCTTCGAGCGATACGGTGTAATAATCGAACCGTGTGCGGCCCTCCCACATGGAGGAGAGGGAATAGGCACGGTAACCGGAAAGCAACGCCACGGGGGCATCGCCCTCGTTTCCCAAAATGACTTCGGGCAGGTCAACGTCGGCCAACTGGAAGATGCTTCCATTGCTCACGTTATACACGGCGCGGTAACTTCGTTTCAGTTCCCTCTCTTTCATGAAGCTTTGCATGGTGTATTGTACGGGCTCGTTCCAGCTCCATACTTGCACTTCGGGACGGTTCTCGGCCAATTGGAGGGTGTCTTTCTGCCGTGGCTCGGGCGATGTGCCGAAGAAGAGTCTTGAACCTGTTTTGGAGAATTGCAGCTTGCCGTGCTCGCTGATGACCCATCCTTCGGGGAATGCCTCGTTGCCCCGCGAGGCAATCTTTTGGGCGGCAGCACCATTGGTAGAGAGCCACAAATCCATGGCACGATAGGTAGAGTCTTTTTGCTCGCAATAAAGAAACGCCAGACGGTCGCCGTTTTCGTCGAACACCATCTGTTTGAACGCGCCTTTACCCTCTTTCACCGGCGAGATGGTGCCCGTGGCGGTGTCCATCACGTACAATCCGGGCTTCGTGTCGGTTTCGTCGCCCGACGTGACGTAGTAGAGCATGCCGCTCTTGGCCGCGAAGCCATACTTCTTGACGGCGGGGATATGGAATGTCTCTCCCTGGCCAAGCGGGCGCACGTGCAGGGAGGAGTCTTTCCGCCCGCACTGGTAAGCCAACCAATCGGCCGTCTGGGCCAAACGGAATGACCCCAGCGAGTCGATGGTCTCCCGGGTCCCTGTAACGGCGTAAATGACCAAAGCGTTCATCGGTATCTGCTCTTTCTTCGTTTTCAACACTTTCAATGAGTCGGTCAACGCTTTGCCCGGCGTTTGCGACACGAGCAGGTAGCTGGAGGAGGCAGAGAATAACAGGCTGTCTGCCCGGGGCACTTCGAGTCGTTTCTTTCCGGCGGCATCATACAGTTCCACGGTGGCGTCGCCAACCCAAGGCTCCATTTTGCATGCTACCCATTTACCGTCGTCGGAGATGGCTTGCTCGGTAATGCGTCGCCAAGCTACCAAATCGTCTATCGTCAAGCTTCTCAAGGCTGTTTGCCCCCTGAGGGGAAGGATGCCGCCCGCCATCAACAAGGCAACGACCAAATACTTTAACTTATTCATGTCATGCTCCTATCTTATTGTACTTCCACACCCAAATCTTTGTAGGTGCGCGGTGCCGGCACGGGCGGCAACGGCTTGCGGTCTTTCAGCTCTTGCAGGATGACTTCGATGGCTTTGTTCAATTGCTCGTCTTCGCCTGCCTGTTCCTTGATGGGATCGTTGTCAATGAGGATGTCGGGGTCTACGCCGTGATTCTCTACAATCCACGTGCCGGTTTTGGCGTCGTAGTTGGTGAAGAAGGGCACGCGCACGTCGGTCCCATCCATGTAAGGCAATGAGCCGCTGATGCCGATGATGCCTCCCCATGTTCGGGTACCCACAATCTTGCCGATGCCCGTGGCACGGAAGCTCCACGGGAACAAATCGCCGTCGGATGCCGAGTACTTGTTGATCAACAAGACTTTGGGGCCTACCAACGTGCCTTCGGGAACGGTGCCTATCTTTGTGCTGCCGCGGCGCATGGTAAGGCGATAGGGCTCGCGCAAGAGGCGTTCGATAATCATGGGCGACACGTTGCCGCCACCGTTGGCACGGTCGTCGATAATCAAGGCCTCTTTGTCGAGTTGCGGATAGAAATAGCGTGCGAACTCGTTCAATCCTTCGGGACCCATGTCGGGGATGTAGACATAACCCACTTTGCCGTCGGTGGCTTCTTCTACTTTCCTTATATTTTCCTGTACCCAGTTGTAATGGTAGAGGGGGTATTCGTCGGCGATGGGGTTGACCACCACTTTGCGTGCGCCTTGGGCTGATGCTTGGCTGCTGATGCCTATTTCGGTGAGCACGCCGGCCTTGCCGGCCAGCAAGCTGTAGATGTTGTCTACCGTATCGGTGGAAACGCCGTCGATGGAAATGATGTAATCGCCTTCTTGCACGCCGATGCCCGGCTCGGTGAGCGGCGAACGCAGTGCCTGGCTGTAGACAGCCCCCGGCAGAATCTTGTCGATGCGGTAGAAACCACTGCCATCGCGGCTCAGCTGGGCACCCAGCAAGCCCATTTGGATGCGCTCAGGCCCCTTTACCTCGCCCGGATTCACGTAGGCGTGTCCGCAGGCCAACTCGCCGATCATCTCGCCGATGATGTAGTTCAAGTCCAAGCGCGTCTTGGCGTAAGGCACCAACTGACCGTATTTCTCCCTGATGGCGTTCCAGTCGGCACCGTGCATGTTCTCCAAATAGAATCCGTCGCGATAGGCACGCCAAGTCTCGTTGAAAATCTGCGCCCATTCTTGTGCGTAATCTACCGGGGCCACAAGGTCGTCCACATTCACAGGCTTTTCAAGTGAAGCCTTCTCGCATGGGAAATCGCACACGTATAATTGGTCGCGCTTACGGAACAAAGCCTTTTTCCCATTGGCCGACACGCTCATGGAAACGCCTTCGCCCACGGTCTCTTCTTTTTGTTCGTTCAAATCGAATACCTTGGTGTCGCGTCCCTCCATGTACCACACTTTCTGGCCGTTAGAGTAGAAGTTGCCATAATGACCGGCCGCTAAGGGCAGTTTCACCAACCGGCCGGGCAAGCCTTCGGGGTCGATACGTACGGTAACCTCCTTCGTTTCTTCTTTTCCC
>JAJPYP010000032.1 GCA_021204885.1 Prevotellaceae bacterium | reverse complement strand
TTTAGAGGTCGAGCGGGCTTTCCGTGCAGGCACCCGGCGAGCGGATGTGCATGGCGCCCGCCAAGGTGGGGGCTATACAGTTGGTGTTCACGGGCGTGTCTACCGTGCCGGCCTTCACTCCCTTACCTAAAAAGACAAGCGGAGCCTGCATGGGTGCCAGCCGCACCACGCGGTTGTCGTTGCTGTCCTCCTGCGCGAAGCTCCAGCCCGGCATTATCTCCACTAATAAGTCGCCCGAGCGGTCGGGGAAGTAGCCGCCCCGAATTCGTTCCATGCGCGGTGTCCATGCGCCCAGCAACAGCCGGTACGTGGAAAAGACCTCGCGCACGCCGCTGAACTGCACCAAGAACTCCGCCGCCTTCTCCAATACGTCGTTCAAGGCCAACTGTTTCTCCTCGAGGAGCTTGTGGTTTAAGTAAATCCAGCGGTTGTAGTATCCTTCCACATACTGTCCCTGCCCGTAAGTGGCCATGAGGAACATGTTGAGCAGCGCGGCGCAACGGTTCAGGTAGAACTCTCCGCCAGGGATGCGGTAGCTACTCGCATCGGCCCCGTCGGCATCGGCATAGCCCGTGGAGGTAAGGCAGAAGAGCACATGCTCCAACCCCACCTTGCGGTCCAAGATGTCGAGCAGCGTGGCGATGCTGTGGTCTAACCGCACGTAAGTGTCCTGCATCTCCATGGCACACTCCTGCGTGGTGCGGTGGTTGAAGTTGCCCCCGTAGTAAGTCAACGCAAGGAAGTCGGTCGTGGTGTTCTTGCCCATGCCGCTCTTGGTCAGCAGCTCCTCCACCAAGTTGTTCACCTCGTCGTTCACAAGGGGGCTGGTGACGAGCCGGCGGAACTTATTGTCTTTCTCCGTGTCGAACTTGTATCGGAAGGGTATGTCCCGCCAGCCCGGCAGGAATGTATAGCTGGTTGCCGGGAAGAGCGGTGTCCACTCCAACTCTTTGATGCGCAAGTCGGGCGAGCAGCGGTCGTTGTATTGGCTCATCCACCACGGGTACTCCCCGTAGTAGGTGGTGCCGCACCACTTGCCCGTGAGCTCGTTCAGCCAGAAAGCCCCGTTGGCCGCATGTCCTGCCGAGAGGATGGCCGCGTCGCGGAAAGGCGCTATGGCATATACCAACGCCTTGCCCCCGCTGGCTACCTTCGCCTCGTCGGTCAAGGTCGATACCAGCAGTTTGGCCGGCGAGCTCTTCTCGTCGGTATAGTTACCCATAAACGCCGCGTCGTCCACGCAACTTATCGTGCGCAGCGACTTCACGTCAAACCAACGCTTGGCGACGATGCCGTTCAGTGCGGGCGAGCTGCCCGTATAGAGCGACGCGATGGCCGATGCCCGGTCCCTGTCATTGAACGGGAACTCCGCGTGGCGGTACACCTTACCCTCGCGCAAGAGCCGCTTGAACCCCTTCTCCCCGTAGAGTGAGGAGAAAGCCTCCAAGTAGTCGTTCCTGAGTTGGTCAATGGTGAGCGTCACCACCAAGCGTGGCGCTTCGGGCAGCGTTTGCGCCTGCAAGCCGCCGCCAAAAGTAAGTACGAGTAGGGAAGTGATCAATCCTTTCTTCATGCCGTCAACGTGTATACAGTATAAGGTACACAGAACGTACCAACAAACAGAGTGCCAAAGGTAGCACAGCTATCGGAAACTTTTGGGGTATTACAGCCCAAAGCAATATAAATAGTGTTAAAACAACCGCATTCGCCACCATGTACCAGCTTGTTTTATGCCTTGCCACCCGCCTTAGCGCACACGGCAGGCACAGCAGGTGCAGCGGGTGGAACACGAACAACAGGTAGTTGGGGCTCACCGCCGGGTGTGCCGAGAACACCGCGAGGAAAGCGAGGATACACCCCGCCAAGCCCGCCGCCGCGAAGAGCGCCACGTCCACGCCCCAAAGGGAGCGCCTCAGCCTGTAACCCACGGAAGTCACCCCAAGCGTCAAGGCCAGCAGCAAGAGTGCCGCCAACAAGGGGGTGAAGCCGTCACGCGCAGGGGCGGCCTGCGGCACGGCCACAAGCGTCCGCTCCGCTCTCACCAATGGTCTATGTCCCCCCGCTTCGTCCACGACCTGTGCCTTGCGGAACTCCTCCTGCACGTGAAAAGGCACGAACATCATGGTGCGCCGGCTTATCTCGGCGTCGGCCTTGGGCCCCATGCACAAGTCCATGCCGAAGCGCGACCACGAATGTCCTTTACTGTACAGGTGCAGCAAGTCGCGGAAGGTAGTACCCGTATGCTCGTCGGTCACCTCCCCGGCATAGACCACCTTGCCCGCGACGCACCGCTCTATCAAGTCGCGCGGGCGCGTGGCACAGTTATCGTAAAAGAAGTTGTAGCGGTACGTGCGGTTATGCGGTAAGTAGTTCACCCTGAGCAGCTCCAGCAGACGCTCCTTCTCCCCGGGAGTCAGGTCCAGCGCCTGCTCCCACACCTTGCGCCCCAAGTAGGCATACTCTGCGGCGAAGTAGGGAAAGGCGGCGCGACCCAGCTGGTAATCGGTCTGGCCTAAGGCGAAGCGTAATATGAAGTTCGGCGCGTCGAAATCGAACATGCCGTAGTTGTAGACCATATCCACCCCTTCAGCGGGTATTTGCACGCGGATGGCCGAGTGGCCGAAAAGCGAATAAATCTCCTCGCCGGCCGCGCACGTAAGCAAGCTCACGCTGATGGAGTCCCCCAGCGGCGACACTTCCCTTCCCATGGCGCTTTGCGCCATGGGAAACAAGCAGCATGCCATCGTCGCCGCCCATATACGGTTCATCACTTTCCTAATTCTCATAGCTTCCCGTACTATCAGCCCATTTCGCGGGCAAAAGTACGCTTTTTATTAAAAAACCGGTCACATTTCTTCCTATTCATTTCCAAAGATATGAAAAACCATTCATATAAGCAAGCATTTCAGTAGGAAAAAGGTAAAGGCCGGGGTGTAAGGAATACGTTTCTTAGGGTGCATGGAATACGTTTCTTAGGGTGCATGGAATACATCCTTAGGACGAGTCGAAAGCTTTGGTTGACTTATCCTAAAAGAGGTTGTCAGTTTTTAGAGGTTGGAAGCTCTTCGCTTTCCCACTCCTGTTGCTCCTGCTACTCCTCATCCTCGAAGCTGGCTTTTGCGTGCTTTTGTCGTCAAGAATCCGCCAGCATTCGCCTATTGTATCCAAGCCAACCTTGTCGGTGCTTAGCGTTCATCGTAGTACTCAAACACTGCCGTGGCGGGAAAGTTTGCCATGTAATTCGATGAATACTGCAGTTTGAAGTGCGAAAAAGTGAATAATACCGCAGTTTGAAGTGCGAAAAAACGGATAATACTGCAGTTTAAATCTGTTTTTTGTCTATATTTGCCACAGAATCAATGAATCGGGATATGACTACCAATGAATATGCACAAATAATGGCAGACCAGCGGAAAGAAATGACGGAAATGGACATGTCCCTGTTGTGCAATCGCAAAGAGGAGGCTATGATAGAGCTGGACAGCCCTTTGGCACAAATCGTTATTGGCGTGCGCCGCAGCGGGAAATCCACCCTTTGCCACAAGGTGCTCAGGCAACAGAATGTGCGCTATGCCTACGTCAACTTTGATGATGAACGGCTCTACAAGCTCAAGGCAGAAGAGTTGAACACCGTGCTGGAAGCACTTTACATGGTGTATGGAGATTTCAAGTACCTGTTTCTGGACGAGGTGCAGAACATTGAGGAATGGTTCTTGTTCGTAAACCGGCTGTTGCGTCAGAACATACGTTTGCTCGTTACCGGCTCGAATGCCAAACTGCTTGGCAGTGAGTTGAGTACCCACCTTACAGGACGGTACAACCAAATAGAATTGTACCCGTTTTCCTTCTCCGAGTATTGCCAATTCAAGAAAGTCGATGCCCGTGACATCTCTACCAGAGGTATCGCGTTCAAGAAGGCGGCTTTTGAAGAATACATGTATAAAGGCGGGTTCCCTGAACTGTTCTGGGTGAAAAACAGCCGCAATTATATCCAGAACCTGCTTGACGCCATTATCCGTCGTGACATACAACAGCGTTTCAAGGTACGTTACATCGAGTCCTTGCGTTCCATGGCAAATCATCTGATAGACAACTTCGGGCAAGAACTGAACTATACCGATTTGGCGGAACGTTTCGGGTTCGGCTCCGACCATACGGCTGAAAACTATGTCTCCTATCTTAAACAGGCATACCTATTGGTTTGCATCCACAAATTCTCGTTCAAGAGCAAAGAACGCATCCGCAGTGAGAAAGCCTACGTCATAGACCCCGCTTTCATTGGGGAACGTGTGGAAACCGTCGTTGGAACCAATCCTGGCTGGAGATTGGAAAACATCGTCTATATAGAGCTTCTTCGCACACGTCCGCTGTTTGAGGATGTGTTCTACTTCCGCAACAACCGGTATGAGATAGATTTTGTTGTATGCCGGAACAACACCGTCAAGGAACTTATACAGGTTTCCCTGGATGTTTCTTCGCAGAAAACCTTTAAGAGGGAAATATCGGCTTTGCAGAAGGGCGCGGTTGAATTGAAATGCGATAATCTCACTTTGATAGCCTTGAATGGAGCTGATCGGGTCGCTGCCGACGTTCCGCAAATCCGCGTGCTTTCTGCCATCGATTGGTTATTGGAGGAATCTTAATCATCCACGCCGAGGCGGTTGTTGTTGGTATTATCGGCAAAAAGTGTTATATTTGCATGTTAAAGGGTGGCGGGTGTGCCGGCGATGGGCTGCATCCGTGAAGTGAACCCCTGAATGATAGAAGCGTATGGAACCGTTTACTCCGTGGACTCTGTTTGTCGATGTGGGCATTGTCGCCATCTTGTTGTTGGTGGGCAAGCTGGTGCGTGTCAAGGTGAGGATAGCGCAGCGGCTGTTTGTGCCGCCCAGTTTGGTGGCGGGTTTCTTGGGGCTTGGCTTGGGGCCCGAGGGATTGGGGCTGTTGCCTTTCTCCAACTATTTGAGTGTCTATGCCGGCATATTGATTGCGTTGGTATTCAGCTGCTTGCCCTTCTCGTCGGCGGGCGGGGAGAAGCGGCGGGGAAGCCATATAGGGCGCATGTGGGCCTATTCGCAGACGGGCATGTTGTTGCAATGGGCTTTCGGCGGATTGGTAGGTATGTGCTTGCTTTGTAAGGTTTGGCCGATGGACGTGTCGTTCGGCTTGGCCATGCCCGGTGGCTTTTGCGGCGGGCATGGAACGGCTGCCGCCTTGGGCAGCGCCTTCGAGCGGATGGGCAACGGGGATATGCTCTCCCTTGCCATGACGGCGGCTACCGTGGGCATATTGGGCTCGGTGTTTATAGGGTTGGCGTTGGTGAAGTGGGGCACGAGGAAAGGGCATACGGCTTTCTTGAGCGATTTTTCCCGGCTGCCCGACGAGTTGCGTTCGGGCTTGTTACCCAAGGGGAAGCGGGAGAGCATGGGGGAGTCGACCTGCTCTTCCATCTCCATAGACAGCTTGGCTTTCAACTTGGCGGTGATTTTGGTCATCGCCTTGGGCGGATATATCTTAAGCAGGTTGGTTTCGCAGGTCATGCCGCGTTTGGAGATGCCGGTGTTCAGTTGCGCGTTCGTTTGCGGCATCTTGTTGAAGTTCTGTCTCGGCAAGGCGAGGGTTACGGAGTACCTGTCGCGTGAGGTCATAGGCCACCTTAGCGGCACGTTTACCGATTTCCTTGTGGCGTTCGGCATATCGGCCATCAAGATCTCGGTGGTGATAGCGTATATCGTGCCTTTGACGCTGCTCTTGCTTGGCGGGTTGCTCTTCACGCTGCTGTTTGTCCTGCTTGTGGGCAGGCGGCTGATGCGGGAGTATTGGTTTGAGAAGGCGCTCTTCACGTGGGGCTGGTTTACCGGGACGATGGCCATGGGGATTGCCTTGTTGCGGGTGGCCGACCCGTCCATGCGCAGCCGCTGCTTGGACGATTATGCGCTGGCCTATCTGTTCATCGCGCCCGTGGAGATTTCGTTGGTCACCTTTGCCCCGGTGGCTTTCGTGAACGGGTATGGGCTGCACTTCCTCTTGGCCGCCTTGGTCTTGGGGGTGCTTATCATGGGGTATGCCGCTTGGAGAGGGTGGTTCGGGAAACCGATTGTAATGGAAACGAATGAAACCTACATTGAATCATGATGAGAAGAATTAAAATTACCGCACTTTTACTTCTCCTGTTGTTGCCGTTGCCGGCATTGGCACAGGGGAACAGGCCGGTAATCGGCATATCGTCCGATTGCAAGAACGGCAAGTTGAAACTTAGTGAGACCTACACCAAGGCCGTGTTGCGGGCGGGAGGCATCCCGCTGGTATTGCCGCAGGTGGAGGATTCCTTGACCGCGACGGTTGTCCTTGAGGCGGTCGACGGGCTGATACTCTCGGGCGGGGAGGACATCAACCCCTTATTGTATGGCGAGCAGCCGCAATACGGGTTGGGCGATGTGAACCCGGCACGCGACCTCTCGGAGTTGTTGTGGCTGAAAGTGGCGCATGCACGGGGGTTGCCGGTATTGGGCATCTGCCGTGGCCAGCAGTTTGTCAACGTGTTTTATGGCGGCACGCTTTATCAGGACCTTCCCTCGCAGCATGAGGGCAATCCCCTAAACCACTTGCAAAGCTTCGGGGGTACCGAGCCTTCCCACCTTATCTATATAGTGAAGGGAAGCCACTTGAGCCAATTGCTCGCCGGTGTGGACTCGGTGTTTGTGAACTCCTTCCACCACCAAGCGGTGAAGGCGTTGGCCCCCGGCTTCCGTGTGGCTGCCCAGTCGCCCGACGGCGTGGTCGAGGCCATTGAAGGCTTGCCCGGCTTGAACGTGGTGGCCGTGCAATTCCATCCCGAGTTCTTTGCCATGAAGGGCGACGAGCGTTGGCTCCCCGTCTTCCGCGACTTGGTAGCGCGGGCCGCGGCTTACAAAGAGAAGTGACCGGCATCGGCTTTAAGTCGATAACCGCATGGGCGGTCCCATCATAATGGGGGTACGCCCCGGCGGTTATAGACTGAACGCCCGGGCCCGGGCT
>JAJPYP010000204.1 GCA_021204885.1 Prevotellaceae bacterium | reverse complement strand
CCCCCCCCCCCCCAAACGCCCCAACACGCCAACCGCGGGGGAAAGGCCCGCCTTTACCTATTATACATATAAGGTATAATAGTTAATAAAGTATCAGCCCCGCGATGCCGCAGGCGATGATCATGCCGATGGGGCTGAGCTTGTACTTGCGCGTGCCTATAAAAGCGACAAGGAAGATGATGCAGCTGATGACGAACGTATAGGTATCTTCCGTGGGGCTGCCGAAGTTCTCGCGCTTCATCAACACCAAGGCGGCCGAAGCCAACAGGCCCACTACGGCGGGACGCAAGCCCTTGAATATGGACTCTACGATGGGATGCTTCTGGTACTTGAGGAAGAACTTGCTGATGGTGAGCATGAGGATGAACGAGGGGAGCACCACGGCGAATGTGCAGATGACCGAACCCCACACGCTGCCCGTAACGGTGAAGCCCACGTAGGTGGCCGAGTTGATGCCGATGGGGCCGGGTGTCATTTGGCTGATGGCCACGATGTCGGTGAACTCTTGCGCGGTGAGCCATCCGTAGCGGGTGACGACCTCGCCTTGTATCATGGAGAGCATGGCGTATCCGCCTCCGAAACCGAAGAGACCTATCTTGAAGAAGGTATAGAAGAGTTGCAGGAATATCATGACGCTTTGTGTTTGGATTGGGTGAAACGGCCGTAGAGATAACCGCCGATGCCGGCGGCGATGATGATCCAGATGGGTGAGAAGCCCAAGAGCCAGATAAGCGCCGCCGAAACCACGGGTATCCACACGTTGTATCGGTTTATCTTCGTGGACTTGGCCATGCTGAACGTGGGTGCGGCTATGAGCGCCACCACGGCGGGACGGATGCCCTTGAAGATGCGCTCTACAATGGTGTTGTCCTTGAAGTTGTGGAAGAAGAGCGCGATGGCAAGGATGATAAGGAACGAGGGTAGCACGGTGCCAAGCGCGGTGACGATGCTGCCCTTGATGCCGTGCAGACGGTAGCCCACGAAGATGGAGATGTTCACGGCCAAGATGCCGGGCGCGGATTGGGAGATGGCCAGCAAGTCGATGAAGTCTTCCGAAGCGAGCCAGTGGCGCTTGGTGACGATTTCGTTCTCTATGAGGGGTACCATGGCATATCCCCCTCCAATGGTGAAGGCGCCTATCTTGAAGAAGATGAAGAAGGCCTCCAAATAGGACATGAGTCCTTGTCGTTTACTTTCGGTCGTCGGCATGGTGTTTGTCTTGTTTGTCTTGCTTGTCTTGTTTGATGTATTGTGTAGGTGAGATGCCGAAGTGTTTCTTGAACACGGCGCGGAAGTACTTGGCGTCGTTGAAGCCGGTGAGTTCGGCTATCTCGGTGATGGTGTACCGTTGCTCTTTCAAGAGCTCGGTGGCGCGTACAAGCCGTATCAGGCGGATGTAGTCGGCGGGGGCCTCGCCGGTAAGCGCCTTGATCTTGTAGTAGAAGCTGCTGCGGCTGATGTGGAGATGGTGGCAGAGCGTGTCTACATTGAAGTCGGGCACGGTGAGGTGCTCTTCCACCAATCGTTTTACCTCGGCGATGAAGTGCCGGTTCAAGTCGGTGGTGGGCCCGGTGTCGTCTTCGTCCGTGTCGTCGCGTGCGGGGTTGCCGTACTTCTGCCTTAACAGGGCGCGGTTGTGGAGCAGACGCGCGATGCTGGCTTGGAGGATGTCGATGTTGAAGGGCTTCACCAAGTAATCGTCGGCACCGGTGTGCAGGCCTTCGATGATATGGCGCTCGCTGTTCAAGGCGGTAAGCAGGATGACGGGGATGTGCGAGGTCTCCACGTCTTGCTTGAGGGTCTTGCAGAGCTCGTCGCCGCGCATGCCGGGCATCATGATGTCGGAGAGCACCAAGTCGGGACGGTACTCCTTGACCCATACTAACGCCTCTTTCCCGTTCTTGCAAGCCTTGACTTCGTAGTGCCGGCCCAAGCGGGCGCACAGGTAGGCACGCAACTCGTCGTCGTCTTCCACTATCAAGAGCTTCTCCTGCTCCAAGGGATTGATTGCATGCTGTGAAGCGGCCGATGAGGAGTCTTCGCCGGCAGCGGGCGGTTGTTGAACGGCGGATGAGGGGCTTGCAGCGACATGGGCTACGGGACGCGGGGTGTCGGGCAGGTAATGCATATAATCCTTGGGGAAGGTCAACTTCACGAGGGAGCCTTTGCCTTGGGTGCTGGTGAACTCTATCTTCCCTTTGTGCGCCTGCACGAGCCTGCGCACCAAGAGCAACCCGATGCCGCTGCCGGTTATCTTGGAACCGATGGCGTTGCTGCCACGGAAGATCTTCTTGAAGAGCCGCTTCTGCTCTGTAGCGGGAACGCCGATGCCGGTGTCTTCCACCGAAACGCTCCAATGGTGCTCGGTCTCGTCGGCGATGAGGTGGATGTATCCGCCTTGGGGCGTGTACTTCAAGGCGTTGCCCAGGATGTTCTTCAAGATGGAATCCATCTTCTCCTTGTCGAGCAACACGTAGAGGGCGGCGAAGTTGTCGGTGTAGGTGAGCTGTATGTCCCGCGTGCGGGCGAAAGCGGCGAAGCTCTCGATGACTTCGTTCAAGTAGTCGCCCAACTCGTAGTTCTCCACTTGCAACGGCGCGGCGTAGAGGCCGGCTTGCTCGAAGTTCATCAGGTTGCCGGTGAGCCGCAACAGGGAGTCGACGTTGCGCAAGGAGGTGCCGAGGTTGTCGTAGGCGGACGTGCTGAGCGGCTCGTGCGAGAGCACCTCTTCCAACGGGGCTTTGATGAGCGTGAGGGGCGTGCGGATGTCGTGCGCGGTGCTTATGAAGAAGCGTATCTTCTCGTCGGCTTCACGGCGTTGCCGCCGCAAGATGAAGATGCGGTGGGCGATGTAGACAAGGCTGATGAATATAACCGCATAGAGCAGCATGGCCCAAGTGGAGAGCCAGAAGGGACGCTGGATGACAATGCACAGGTCGCGCTCCTCGAGCACGATGCGGCGGTCTTCGTTGGAGACGGCCCTTACACGCAGCTTGTACTTGCCCGGGCCGAGGTTGGTGAAGCGGATGACGTTCTCGCGCCCCGGGCGGCTCCATCCGTCGTAGAAGCCCTCGAGCTTCCATGAGTAGAGTATCAGCGAGGGATAGTCGTAGTTGATGGAGGATACTTGCAGGGAGAAGATGTTCTGGTTGTACTTCAACCGCAACGTGCGGGTGTCGTTGATATCGGTCTGCAAGGGGGAGTCTTTCTCGCCGGGATAGACCGTCCGGTAGAAGACGCGCAGGTCGCTCAGCACGAGTTTCGAGGGGTAATCGCGCGGCAGCTTCATCTCCTTGTCGAAGGCGATGGCTCCGTCGGTGCTGCCGAATACAAGGGTGCCCTCGGCGGTCATGGTACCCGAAGCGGGGTTGAAGTGGTCGGCCTTCAAGCCCTGCTCTTTCGTCCAGTTGCGGAACGTGCCGGTAGCGGGGTCGAAGCTGCATATAGCATACTCGGTAGTGAGGAAGAACAGCGCCTTTCCGTCGTAAAGGATGGAGTAGATGTTGTCCGACAGCAGGGCGCTGTTCTCTTTGTGGTAGTGACGGAAGCTGCCCTCTTGCGGGTTGTAGCGCAACAGCCCGGAACTGTTGGTGCCGATGTAGAGCAAGCCGTCGGGGGCTTGGCAGAGGGAGTAGATGTAACAGGACTCTACCGGCAGCGGTATGCCCCTGAAGGTGCCGTCGCGCTTGTCTAAAAGGTAAAGGCCGCCTGAGGTGCCTATCCATAGGTGCGTGTCGTCCTTTTCGGTGATGACGGTTATCTCGTGCAGTCCCGGTATCAGCTCCACGGTGCCGCGTGCGGGGTCGAAGCGCTTCAAGTTGTAGTAGCCGCCCGACCAGACAAGCCCCTCGCTGTCCTTGAAGATGGTGCGGATGTACTTGTCGGGACGGATGCCTTGCGCGTGGAAGCGCGAGGGGGTGAAGTAGCTCGTGCGCTTGCCTTGCTTCTCTATCTCGTAGATGCCCGAACTGTATCCGCCTGCCCAAATGATGCCGGGACGCACCTCGCAAAGGGAGATGAACGTGTGGTCGAGGTGGTCCTTGCCGCCGTCGAAGGTGCTTAGGAAGGATTGCCAACGCTTCGTCTTGCGTTCATACAGGCTGATGCCGTTGTTCGTGGCATACCACAAGTCGCCGTCGGCATCCTCTATGACGGCGTTCACTTGGTCGTTGACGAGCGATTGCGCGTTGCCCGTAGCGTGCTTCACCCAACGGTAGTCGCTGTAGCGGTTGTCGCGCACGGTGATGCCGATGGGATAGTTGGCCATCCAGATGCGGTCGGCCTCGTCGGCATAGAGGTCGTAGATGGTGTTGCCGTTCATGGCGTTGTGGCGCGTGAAGTCGGCGGTGATGTAGGACTCCGTGGCACAGGTTCGCAGGTTCGTCTTGTAGACACCCGCCCCGTCGGTGGCGATGAGCAGCTCCTCTTGCCCGTAGGGGCAGAAGCGGTTGATGGCCACGTCGGTGAGGCCCGCATCGATGGCAAGCGGCCGCTCCTTGTCCATGTCGAAGACGAAAAGCCCTTTCATAAAGGTGCCGATGAAGAGCTTGCGGCCGGCGGCATGGTAGTAGAGCTCGCTGACCTGCACTTCGAGGCTGTCTATTCCGCCACGCGGCAGGAACGTGAGCCGCTCTCCTTGCAGACGGGCGTAGCGCACGCCCTTGTCGGTGCCGATGAAGAACTCGTCGCCGTCGATTTGCGCGATGCGCGTGACGCTCTCCCGAAGCGTGTTCTCCAACAGCGTCACCTCCCCGCTATCTACATGATAAAGATAGATGCGGCGGTCGTTGCAGAGCCATATCCTGCGGTCGTTGTCCACATAGCCGTAGCTTAAAGGAGTCTGCTCGCCCGCGACAGCCTCTTCGGGCAGCTTGTAGACCAACTCGAAGCGGTCGTGCAGGGCATTGTAGCGGAACACGCGCCCCCTCTTCCCTATCTCCCACAAGCTCCCCGCGCTGTCTACATAGAGCCAGTTCAGGTTCACCATGGAGTTCACCTCCTGCCCTTCGTCCACAAGCTTGTAGTGCTTGAACTCCCTGCCGTCGTAGCGGTCTATCCCGTTCTGGGTCAAGAACCACATGTACCCCTCCACGCCTTTGCGGATGGCATATACACGGCGGTCGCCCAATCCCTCTTTCACACCGATGTACTTGTATATCTGGGCGGAAGCGGGAAGCGAGGACAGGCATATCAGCAAGGCGAGGAGGCAACGTCTCATAACCGCTCTTCAATCCATTTGCGGGCGTTCACGAAGGCTTCCATCCACGGCGTCACTTGGTCGCGCCCCTTGCGGCCGGCAGGATAGAAGGCTTGCTGCCACGGGAAGATGGCCCGCTCCAAGTGGGGCATCATGGCGATGTGGCGGCCGTCGTCGCTTGCCAAGCCGGCGATATTGTAGTCGGACCCGTTGGGATTGCCGGGATACCCGTCGTAGGCATACTTCAAGGCCACGTGGTAACGGGCCTCTTCGTATGGCAGGGAGAACTTGCCCTCGCCGTGTGCCACCCAGATGCCTAAACGGCTGCCGCCGAGCGAGCCCAACATCACGCTGTGGTTCTCGGGTACGACGACGTTCAAGAAGTGGCTTTCGAACTTGTGCGAGTCGTTATGCGCCATGCGCCCGTGCCGCTCGTGTCCGGGGTTGATGAGGCCCAACTCCATCATGAGCTGGCAACCGTTGCACACGCCAAGTGACAAGGTGTCCTCGCGTGCGTAGTAGCGGTCGAGCGACTCTTTGGCCTTGGGGTTGAAAAGGAACGCGCCCGCCCATCCTTTGGCCGAGCCGAGCACGTCGGAATTGGAGAAGCCGCCGCAATAGACGATAAGGTTCACCTCTTCCAACGTCTCGCGGCCGCTGATAAGGTCGGTCATGGTGACGTCCTTCACGTCGAAGCCCGCCAAGTAGAGCGAATAGGCCATCTCGCGCTCGCCGTTGGTTCCCTTTTCACGCAAGATGGCGGCGCGTATGCCGGTAGGCTTGCGGCGGTTGGGGTCGATGCCATATTGCGCGAAGGTGCCCGTAAAGGTCTTGGGGAAGTGGAAGGAGAGCGGCTCAAGCTTGTAGTTCTCAAAGCGCATGGCCGCGCGGCCGTTCAGGGACTGCTTGGTGTCGAGCAGGTAAGAGGAGCTGTACCAAACGTCGCGCAGCGCGTCGATGTCGAAGCGGTGTACCCTGCCCGCTTTCTCTACCGAAAGCACCCGCTCCCTGATGGGCGTACCTAACTTGACGTAGCTCACGCCGGCTTCGTCGAGCACGCCCTTCACGTCGGCTTCGCGGTGCTTGTCCACTTGGATGACGATGCCCGGGTTCTCGGCAAAGAGCAGCTTGATGATATCCGCCTCTCTCATTCCGTCGAGGCTCACCTCCATACCGCCCCGACAATTGGAGAAGCACATCTCCAACAACGTGGTCACCAGACCGCCGGCCGAGATGTCGTGTCCGGCACGCAGCCAGCCGTTGTTCACCAATGCCTGCACGGCCAAGAACGCGCGGCGGAAGTAGTCGGCATCCTGCACGCAAGGCACTTCATCGCCCACTTTTCCTTGCGACTGCGCGAAGGCCGAGCCGCCTAACTTCAAATGGTCGTAACTGAAATCGATGTGGTAGATGACCGTATCGGGATCGTTGACCAACACTTGCGTGACCACCCTTTTCACGTCGCTCACTTCACCGCCCGCCGACACGATGACCGTACCCGGCGCGATGACCTTGCTGCCGTCGGGATACTTCTGTGTCATGGAGAGGGAGTCCTTGCCGGTGGGCACGTTCACGCCCAAGGCGCGGCAGAAGTCGCTCAAGGCCTTTACGGCCGTGTAGAGACGCGCGTCCTCTCCCTTTTGGGAACGGCAGGGCCACATCCAGTTGGCCGATAGCGACACGCTCTCCAAGCCGTCGGCCAGCGGTACCCAAACCAAGTTGGTAAGCGCCTCGCTCACGGAGAGCACGGAACCGGCGGCGGGATTGGCCAACGCCGCTTGCGGCGCATGCCCCAAAGAGGTGGCGATGCCTTTCACGCCACGGTAATCCAACGCCACCACGCCGCAATCGCTCAGGGGCAACTGCAACTCGCCCAAGCATTGCTGGCGGGCTATCTTGCCGGTGATGCTGC
>JAJPYP010000275.1 GCA_021204885.1 Prevotellaceae bacterium | reverse complement strand
TTTACTTGTACAACCAACCCGTCCCGGCTTGTACAACCAAGCGTTCTGCGGTTGTGCTACGGTAATCCTACGCTTGTACAAGCAAACACCCTTTGCTTGTACAAGCAAGCCCCCTTTGCTTGTACAACCACAGAATCCCTCCAAAACCATTAGTCTATTTTTAAGATAAAGGGAAAGCAACAATTGATTTAGGCAATGAAGCGCGGCAAAAGAAAAAGCACTGAAATCTTACGTTATGTTTGATTTTCAGTGCTTTGTTTGTTTGTCGGGGTGACTGGATTCGAACCAGCGACCACACGCCCCCCAGACGCGTACTCTAAACCGGGCTGAGCTACACCCCGAATCAGCTAATGAGCGTTTCGGCTTTCAGCGGTGCAAATGTAGGCATTTATTTTGAACGTACAAATAAATGGGCGGTTTTTATTTTAATCGTCCGCTTTATCTGACGGGTTGCAAGCTCCTTCTTATTATATCCTGGCCAAACGCCTTATTAAATACACCTTATTATATATATATACCTTTATATATATACCTTTATATATATACTTTTCTTCCCGAACCCTCATTCTCCACTTCTCCTACCTCACACGGCATCTTCTTTTGCGTATGGATGAAAAAAAACGGCCGATTGCTTGCAATAGCAGTTTTTTATATGTTCCTTTGCGCAGGTTTTGGTGCCGCGCGACTCCACTTCTATCAAATAGGGAAGTCGGGGGAGGCGGTGAAAAGGGAATCAGGTGCAAATCCTGAACAGACCCGCTGCTGTGAGTCCTGTATATGTTTCCGGACAATCCACTTGCCACTGTCCTTGCAAAGGATGGGAAGGCGCTCCGGAAGGGACAAGTCAGAAGACCTGCCAGAGCCTTACATAGTTTTAAAGCTTTCGGGGAATAAAGCCATTTAAAACATCGATGCTTTCCAGTTCTTTTCGTTTCTAAAGGAACTATCAAGGTCTCTTTGTCTGCGCGTTTCCCAAAAGCGTAACAGTTTAGCATTAAAGCGAATGGGAAACTTTGTACGCATCCTCTTGTTCATGACGCTCCTGCCTCTGGGGGGCGTGTGGGCGCAAACGGGTAAAATCACGCTCTCGGGCAAGGTGACCGACAGTGACGGAGCGCCCGTGCCGTTTGCCACGGTGGCGGTGGAGCGTTCCACTACGGGAACCTCTACAGACGATAACGGCCGCTACACGTTACGGCTTGCCCAGGGGCGGTACACGATTGCCGTCTCTTGTGTGGGTTACGACACGGAGAAGCGCACGCTTGACTTGCAGGCCGACAAGAAGCAGGATTTCACGCTACGGGAGGATGCCGTGAGCCTCGATGCGGTGGCCGTCTATGGAAAGTCGGGCACGCAGCAGTTGAAGGAGAGCGCCTACACGGTGAATGCCGTCGACATCAAGTCGGTGGTCAACTCGCTCTCCAACCTGAACAATTTGCTCGACCGCACCACCGGCGTGAAGGTGCGCGAAGAGGGTGGGGTAGGCTCCGACTTCGACTTGGCCATCAACGGCATGTCCGGCAACTCGGTGCGCTATTTCATAGACGGCGTGCCGCTCGACGTGAAGGGCAGCGGTGTGTCACTGGCCAACTTGCCCGTCAACATCATTGACCGCGTGGAGATATACAAAGGAGTGGTGCCCACCAATTTAGGTACCGATGCCTTGGGCGGCGCGGTGAACATCATCACGAAAGCCGAGAAGAAGGACTACTTGGATGTGTCATACGGCACCGGCTCGTTCCACACGCACAAGGCCGACTTGAACGCGCAGATAGTGGAGCGGCACACGGGGCTGGTGATACGCCCCACCTTCGGCTTGAACTACTCCAAGAACGACTACACCATGAAGGACGTGGAGGTATGGGACGAGGACGAGCGCAAGTACGTGGAAGTGAACCGCAAGCGTTTCCATGACGACTACCTCTCGCTGTTGGGACAGGTGGAGGCTGGCTTTACCGGCAAGCCGTGGGCCGACGAGTGCTTCATCTCCGGCTCTTTCTCCAAGGTGAACAAGGAGTTGCAGACGGGCTCCATACAGAGCAAGGTATATGGCATGGCCGAGCGCCGCATGAAGGCGTGGAACGTGTCGGCCCGCTACCGCAAGTACGACTTCCTCTTGAAAGGGATGGAGTTGAACGCATTGTTGTCGCACACGTGGGACCACTCCTTGACTGTGGATACGGCCTATCGGCAATACGATTGGAACGGCGACTACATCGTGAGCGCACGCAACGAGATTACCGGACGCGCCCGCTCCATGCGCCACTACAAACGCCCCTTGACCATCGTGCGTGTCAACTTGGACTACAGCTTGAACCAGCACCACGACTTGAGCTTGAACTATATGCTGAGCCGCACGGGCAACAACCGCTACGACGAGGTGGACAGTGACTTCGAGGCGGCCAATGACGTGCTGGCCAAGCATGTGTTGGGCTTGACCTACGGGCAGACTTTCTTCGACGGACGCATGGAGAACGCCTTCTTCGTGAAAGATTATGTGAACCACTTGTACATACGCCAGAACGACCTCTACTGGATTACCGGCTCCACGGATGTCGCCGGTTCGGCCACCAAGAACTATGCGGGTTATGGCGTGGGCTCGCGCTTCACGCTTTTCGAGCCGCTCTCCATCAAAGCCTCTTACGAGCACAGTGTGCGTCTGCCTTTGGCACACGAGTTGCTTGGCAACGGCTCCACCATCTATGCCAACGTGGCTTTGAAGCCCGAAAGCAGCCACAACGTGAACTTGGGCTTCTTCGGCACGTGGCATCCCGCACGGGGGCATACGTTCTATTACGAAGTGGGCGGCTTCCTGCGCTATGTAGACGATTACATCGAGGCCACCGTCTCCGAGAAGGAGGGCATGATGCAATACGAGAACGTGCCGGCCGTGCACATCAAGGGTGCCGAAGGCGAGCTGCGCTACGACTGGCAAGACAAGCTGCGACTCGTGGCCAACGTGAGCTGGCAAGACTCGCGCGACCGGCAGAAATACAAGAGCGACGGCAAGCTCTCGGCCACCTACAACAACCGCGTGCCCAATCGTCCGTGGCTCTACGGCGGTGCCGAGGCCAACTACTCGTTCCGTAGTCTCTTCACACGGGGTGACCGCCTGCGTATAGGCACCTCCTTCGATTGGGTGCATTGGTACTTCCTTACGTGGGAGGCATACGGTGCGGCCCAGACCAAGGCACGCATTCCCGGCCAGCAAGTGTGGAATGCCGATGTGACCTATTCATGGTACCGAGGGCGTTACAACGTCTCCTTGGAGTGTACCGACCTTTTAGACAAGACGCTCTACGACAACTACAAGTTGCAGAAGCCGGGCCGCGCCCTCTTCGCCAAATTCCGATTGTTCATCAACTAACCATTTATAATTATTCGTATTATGAGAATGAAGTATTTATTCAGTGTGTGCATGGCCGCCCTCTTGGCCATGACGTTCAACGCTTGCTCGGACGACGATGACAAGACGCTTTCCCAGACCCCTGAAACGCCTGAAACGCCCGACGAGCCCGATAACGGAGGCACGACAGTAACAACAGCCGATTACCATTTCGACCTTACCATCACTGTGGGCAAGCACGGCGGCATGGCACGCGACGTGACCACCATCGTGCAGAGCGTAGGCAGCTTGGATGCCGACCAAGGTGTCATCAGCTTTACTGGTAAAGGGTGTGAAATCAATACCGACTACACCATGGAGACCATCTTGAAAGGACGGTATTACTACCAAGTGCCCACTTCCAACGACCGTTTCTCCAAGCTGCGCTTCGAGAACAACGCGATGCAGCGCGTGCAGGAACAGAAGTTCGCCGAAGGCTACACTTACAGCAGCCGTGCCTATACGCATGCTTGGATCGGCAACAACACGCTGCTCGTCATGGCCGCCAACGGCGACAAGGACCAGATTATCTGGACAAAGCTGCATGTAGACGACCCTACCAGTGACACCTCAAGTAGCGATGACATGACCATCTTGGACAACGGCACGTTGGACATCGCCCTTACCGAAGGGTATTCCCTCTTTACCTCGACCGGCATCCTGACCTACCGTGAAAGCGACAACAAGTTGTTCTATTTCTATTATTGCAAGACCAGCAGCGGCATGAAAGCGCAGAGCGAACCTTTCTTCCATGTGGTGGTTATCGACCCCGATACCATGGAGATAGAGAGCAATGAGACCAACACCTTGGCACAGGAGATGCAGGGCAGTGCCTATGGAGAACTGTTGCAGAACACCGTGATGTTCGACGATGCGGGCAACCTTTATCTCTGTGTATTCAACAGCTTGGATACGATGGACCAAGGCATGCTGCTGCGCATCAATTCGGGCGAGTATGACTTCGACCCCTCTTATAATGGCTTCAAGGATGCCGACGGCAAGCTGCTTACCGTGCAGTACTTGGGCGACGACAAGGCGTTGGCATACGCACAAAACTATGCCAGCGGTACCGGCATAGACGATTATGCCTACTACTACTCCATCGTCGACCTTACCACCGGCAACCACGAACGCCTCAAGTATAACGGCGAAGAGCTTCCCTACAGCGGCGGCCGCTTCTCACAGCGTTCCTGCGTGGTGGATGGCAAGGCCTACATCGGCGTGAACATCGAGGAGTATGAGAATCCCCAAATCTACATCTACGACATCGCCACCGGCAGCGTGACCAAAGGCGCGGAGATAGAGTCGGGTTACTTCTTCGAGCAAATCCGCGTCGTGCAAGATTGACGCAGGCTTGTAGTTTAATCTTATTCGCTATGATATAGTAAAATTCCAATCAGAAAAACAAGAATAACATGTTTTCCTGATTGGAATTTTACTGTTTACGTAGGGGAGGAAGCGGCGCTTTCCGTTTGCCGTTTGTATAAAAGTCGCTTCCCTTATACCTATTATATAATAGGGTTTATCGCTCTACCAACGTGAACTCGGGCGTTCCCTCTTCTGGGCAAGTGATGTAGACGGTGGCGGTACCCTCCTCGCCTTCGGGGTTCTTGGTGCTTACGGTAAAGAGGTAGTCGGTGCCGTGGGCGGCAGCGCGTGTGCCGAAAGTAACGGGCGTGCCGATGGGCATGGGGTATTCACCGCAAGCCGTCTGGAAGATGGCCGTCTCCACGTCGGTGACGGGCTGTTGCTCGGAGTAATCGGGCTGCTCAACGGCCTCGCCTTCCAAGTAGCCGTTGTTGATGAGGAATTGCTCCACTTCGGCGGCCGCCTTGTCGATGCGGGCGGCGCGTACGCCGTAACCGTCGGTTACCGTAGCGTCGGGCAGGGCTTCGCGCAGGTCGTTCACGCTGGAGGCCAGTCCGCCGCTACCGAAGGTGCAGAAGGGAACGATGGTCTTGTCGTGGAAGTCGAATGATTGCAGCAGGGATTCTACAGGGCGTGCGTAGGTGCCGAACCAAACGGGATAGCCAAGGAAGATGACGTCATAGTCGGCCGGGTCGATGTCAATCGCCGTGAGGGCTGCGTAGGAGTCGTCCTGCTGTTCGGTGAGGCAACGCTGGATGGTCTCTTCGAATGTGCCGTCGTAAGGAGGCTCTACATTGAAGCTCACGGCTTCGGCATCCAACAAGCCGGCGATGCTTTGGGCCACTTGTGCCGTAGTGCCGGTCTGTGAGTAGTAAAGTACCAAGTACTTGGTCTCGGGCTGGTTTTCCCCGCTCTTCTTCGCCGGGCTGCAAGCCACGCACAAGGCGGCTGCGGCGGCACAAAGGAATACTGTCTTTTTCATTGTGATGGATTGTTTTTAAGATGGTTAGTCGTATTATCACGCAAAATTACAGCTTTGTTTCCGTGTTGCGCATGGAATGCGGTTGTTTAACAATAATTAGTTGCTTCGCGAAGAATGGGGAAGCGTTTCCTGCCATTCTGTCGAAGCCTTTCCGCATCCTTGGCCTTACCGCTTGGAAAGACAGAATGGCGGTACTTCGTTAATCTTTCGTAATAGGCATGCGCTAATCCGAAGAACTTCATTAACTTTGTTTGCCAAATTGATATAAAATTTATCTTTACCGAATGGACGTAAAATTTGTCTTTATGAAGAAGAATATGGTGCTGCTCGCCGCGCTGCTGTTGCCGGCATGTGTTTATGCACAGACCGAGGTGACCGCAGGCATTATGCACGGCAAGGATTACGGGGTGACCTACATGCTTCCCCAAACCCAAGTGGAAATCGCCGTCTATACGACCAAGCATAGCTACACGCCCGGCGAGTTCTGCAAATATGCCGACCGCTATCTCTATTTGAACAATCTACCCGCCACGGCCCAGACTTATTGGGAAATCAACAAGATAGAGTTGCGCGTGGCGGGCGTGCCCGATAGCGAGCATGTCTATTTCGTGAAGCTGAAAGACAAGACGGTGGCTCCGCTTATGGAGTTGACCGGGGATGGCATCGTGCGCTCCATCAACATGCCTTATAGCGGCGGTGTGCCCGCCGAGCCCCAGCAAGCGGTGGCGGCGCCATCGGTCGACCCGCGCAGCTTCCTCACCGAAGAGATACTGGCCGCCTCTTCACGCGCCAAGATGGCCGAGTTGGTGGCCAAGGAGATTTACAGTATCCGCGAGAGCCGCAACGCCCTGCTACGCGGCGAGGCCGACAACATGCCCCAAGACGGCACGCAACTGCAAATCATGCTCGAGAACTTGAACGTGCAGGAGCAGGCCATGTTGGAGATGTTCCAAGGCAAGAGTGAAGACGTGCCCGAGATCTTTACCGTGCGCATAACGCCCGAAGAGATGGAACACAAGCTGGCTTTCCGCTTCTCGAAGTACTTGGGGCTGTTGGACGAAGACGACCTTGCCGGCGACCCGTACTACATCACCATCAGCGACATGAAGACACCCGCCATTCCCGCCGACGACGGCAAGAAGAAAGTGGACGGCGTGGCTTACAACGTGCCGGGGCGTGCCAACGTGACCTTGACTTGCAACAACAAGCAGGTGGCCCGGGCCGAGTTGCCCGTCACGCAGTTCGGCACGGTGGAGTACTTGGCTCCGGTGCTCTTCAACAAGAACAGCACCACGAAAGTGCAGTTCGACACGGCCACCGGCGCACTTATAAAGGTGGACAGGGAGGGCTATTGAGGCCCGATGATTGTCGAGAAAAACGGGAGTATTATCTATAATTTTGTATAAATCTTCCCCGTAAAGC
>JAJPYP010000068.1 GCA_021204885.1 Prevotellaceae bacterium | reverse complement strand
ATATACTTTATCACACCTTTGAAACCTTACCCCCAATAATTATCGGGTGAGCCCTAATAGGGGCGCCCAATTAATGGTACATAATTAACAAAAAGTTTGAAACTTGATTTTTACGAGATAACAAACAAAGACACGAAGCTTGAAACATCAAGTTTTTTCCTATTTTCGCCACTATAATAACCCATCTCCGTTTCACGTACTTGAGAGGCTGTCATTCAGTTCTTCAATCAGCCGCGAGGCCTTGCCGTATTTTTCAATAAGAAAGAGGATATAGCGTACGTCCACCCCGATGCAACGTTGCGTATCAGGCTCGAACAGAAAATTACTGCTCATGGCCTCCCAGTTACCGTCGAACGCCAAGCCCAAGAGTTCACCCCGCGCATTGAACATCGCACTGCCGGAGTTGCCACCCGTAATGTCATTGTTCGAGATGAAGCAGACGTTCATTTCTCCCTTTTCATCGGCATAGCGGCCGAAGTCGCGGGCTTTCAGCAAGGATAGGAGTTCGGGTTGCACGGCGAAATCGCTGTCGCCGGCGTAGGTACGCACTTTCTCCAAAATGCCCCGTGTAGTGGTATAATAATCATAGACGGCACCGTCAAAAGGGTTGTAGCCGCACACGGTACCGAAACTCAGGCGCAGTGTGGCGTTGGCGTCAGGATAGAAAGTGCGGCCGACATACATGCGACGCAAGGCGGAGTTGAAGAGCCGCTCGCCGTGGTCAATGACCTCGGAATAGGGCCGCATCTGCAAGTTCATTTCCAAATACTTGGAAATAAGGTCGATGCTCAAGTCTATGGCAGGGTCATCGGCTATCTGGTAGGTAGTGTCTCGTTCAAGGGTACGCTTCAAGCGTTCTGAGGTGGTGAAGACGGAGCGGGCGTAGAGCGAATCGGTAAAGGCGACAGTGTTTCCCCCATACATAGTATCGATGGTTTGGTAGAAATCAGGCAAGTACTCGGGAGCTACTTTGGTTCGGTAAGTGTCAATCAAGGCAGCGAATACCTCCTTGTCTATATCGGGATCGAGGTTGTCATAACGGTCGAAGATGGCTTGCAACGCCGGCAGCACGCTCTCCTGGCCACCTTCGACATCAAGGTTGAGAAGAGAAAGGGCTTGCCGCACTATTTCGGGACCGTTGAAGAAAGCCTCCACGAAGTATGCACGGGCACGATTGGTAGCCCGACGTGCCCGGTAAGCGGAGTCCAAGCGGGGAATCAACCCTTCCAACCGGGACTCTTCTTGAGGCCGACTCTCTATCCAACGTTGCAGGTCCTGCTCCACGCCGCGCTTCTTTTCAAGTACATGCAGGCGCTCCAGCGCCTCGTTCACACCGATGCTGTTCTTCCAATAATTGGAGCTTTCATCGTACTTTGTGGCATACATGATGCGAATATCTTCCCGTTTTTCCATCTCACGTTTCCAAATGGCTTGCTTTACGCCGCGCACATCTATCTCGGCCATATTGCTACCGGTCATCTGCTCCTCTATACCGAATGAAGTGAGGTAGCGTTCGGTCACGGCAGGGTAGCCGAAGGTCATGCAGAAAGATCCCTCCTTATAACCGTCAAGGGAGACAGGAGCCACGTAGGCGGGATGGTAAGGCACATTATCGGGGGAGTAGTCGGCAGGGTGATTGTCTTTGTCGGCATAAATGCGGAAAACGGAGAAATCACCGGTGTGGCGAGGCCATTCCCAGTTGTCAGTATCCCAACCGAACTTGCCTACGGAAGACGGAGGCGCGAATACAAGCCTGACATCGGTGTAATCGCGGTAAACGGAGAGCCAGAACTCGTTGCCGGCGTAATAGGCATCGACAGAGCCAAACGTAGAAGCGTCTTCGCGTACCACTTCATCGGCAATGCGGTTACGCACGGAGTCGATGGCGGCGGCTCGCTCCTCCTCGCTCATATCGGACTTGACGGCACGCATCACTCGCCGCGTAACGTCTTCTTGCCTCAACAGGAAACGGACATAAAGGCCGGGGTTGGGCAACTCCTCGCTATAGTCATGGGCCACGAAGCCGTCTTGCAAGTAGTCGTGCTCCACATTAGCGTGTTGCTGGATGCTGCTAAAGCCGCAATGGTGGTTGGTAAAGACCAGCCCCTCCTTGGAAACGACCACACCGGAGCAATAACCGCCAAAACTCACCACAGCGTCCTTCAAAGAGGGGCGACGGGGATTGTAGAGCTGTTTGGCCGAAAGTTCAAGCCCCAATTGCCGCATGGTCAGGCGTGTTTGTTTATCCAACTTCCCGAGTATCCACATGCCCTCATCGGCATGAATGGAGATGAGAGTCATGGTCAGAAGAGCCAAAAAGCATAAGAGACGGCGAAAGATGTGTTTCATGATATAACTGAGATTTCAATTATTATTGGAGTTTGCCGCCTTCTCCACAATCAACCGCAGCTGCTCCGTTCCGGTACGTGCCTTGAACCACTCGACCATCTTCAGCTTGTCATAGGCGGCAGGAAGTGAGTCAGTACTTAACACGACCAATGTCACAGTATCCGTTTGCCGCGTATCCACTTTATGCTCAAGAGCGCGGGAAATGGCGACAGTCTGTACCGAAGGATAGAGCACTTTCAGTTCAGGCACTATGGCCTCGCCCAATTCATCGAACTTTTTATACTGTTCCAAGTCACTCTCCAAGCGCGTTATCCGCTGCTGTTGCTCGGAGAGAAGCTGCTCGCTGTTCTTGTAGAAATCTTCCATAACCATGGCACGGATGGAGGTGATGTCCAACGACTCGTTGTTCATGCCTTGCAACACCGTAAGCTTGGTGTCGGCCAAATTATACTCCTTGAGCTTGTCGCGGGCGGTGGCGATGGATGCCTCAGGCACCTCCTGCCCGATGAGTACCACACGGATTTCGGAATGCTTGCCATCGCGCACCACCTTGCGGTCGAGCACTTGGGTGTTATCAAAGGCAAGCTGCTCGTTGATGAAACGGTTGGCCGCCCGCTCGAAGATGGTGTCGCGCAGAATGCCTGCCGTAAGGTAAATGGCTGGACACATGGTGACGACGGCAATGATCACGATATATTTGCGCACGCGCTTCTCGCGGCTCTTGTCCACAAACTCTTTACGCTGGAAGTGCATGACGCGCACGCCGATAAAGGTGGCCAAGCTGATGAAGACGGAATTGATGAAGTAGAGGTAAAAGGCACCCAAAAAGTAGAGAAGGTTACCGGTAGCCAAACCGAAGCCGGCGGTACAAAGCGGGGGCATCAAAGCTGTGGCGATGGCCACACCCGGAATGACATTGCCTTTCTCTTTGGTGGAGAGTGCCGTAACGCCGGCCAAACCGCCCAAGAGTGCGATGAAAACGTCGTAAATAGTAGGCGAGGTGCGGGCGAGCAGTTCCGACTGTCCTTGTTCTACCAAGGGGGAGATAAAGAAGAATATCGTGGCGGTGGCGACACTGAATAGGGTAGTAATGAGGTAACTCTTCAGGGAGCGTTTCATCAGTTCGAAATCATTCAAACCTACGGAGAGTCCGATGCCCATGATAGGTCCCATCAGCGGGGAGATAAGCATGGCGCCGATGATGACTGCTGTGGAGTTGACATTCAATCCTAAGGAGGCCATGAAGATGGCGAAGATTAGAATCCAGAGGTTGGCACCCTTGAACTCCACGCCTTTGCGGATGGAGTCTACGGTGGCACGTTCATCGTCTTTATCTTTGCGAAGGTCAAGGTATTCATTGATGAATCCTTTGATGGCGGAAAGGTTCCGGTGGTTGTCGGGGGTATTCGTATCCATATCGAAATCGGTTATTTTATTAAACGGTAGCGTGTTGTCTTATAAAAGTCAAACGCTTTTCCGTACAAGACGGTTCAGCAAGGGAATTTGTGCAAGCGGTAAGTCCCGCTTGACGATATAGGCGATGAAAAGGAGCAATAAAACGGTGCGGTAACCCATGCGCAACCACACGTTGCCGATCGGTACCCACAAGGCAGCCACATAGAGCACCGCCGCCAGCAGCACGTAACCGCCGATGGCTTTCAGGTCGTAATGAATGGGGTAACGCTTCTGCCCCACGAAATAGGAGAGCAGCATGGCCACGCCATAACCGCTGAAACCGGCCCATGCGCAGGCCATGTAACTGAACCGGGGTATGAGGCATACGTTTATCAGTACCAACACGGTGCAGCCGGCCAAGGAGAAGTAAGCGCCCCAATGGGTCTGGTCAATCAGCTTGTACCAAAAGGAGAGGTTGAAGTAGACGCCCATGAATATCTCGGCCATCATCACGATGGGTACCACGCGCAGCCCTTGCCAGTAATCTCGGTTGATGATGTATCGCAGGATGTCCAAGTAGAACATCACGGCCAAAAACGCCAGCAGGGTGAAGATGATGAAGAACTTCATGGCTTGGGCATACATCTCTTTATTACCCTTTTCACGGCTCTTTCCGAAAACGAAAGGCTCGTAGGCGAAGCGGAAAGCTTGGGTGAACATGGCCATGACCATGGCTATCTTGCTGGCCGCGCCATAGATGCCCAATTGTATGGTGGCTTCAGCCTTGTCGGGATAGACGAAGGGGAAAAGTATCTTGTCGGCCACTTGGTTCAGGATACCGGCCAAACCCAATATCAAGAGAGGCAAGCTATAATGCACCATACGCTTTAAAAGGGCACGGTCCAGCACGTATGTAAAGCCACAAAACTCACGGAAGAGGCAGAGCATCACCACCGAAGTGCAAATGAGGTTGAAAAGGAAGGCACGACCCACATCATGCCCTTTCAGCCCGATGTAATAGAAAATGTTAAGCCCTATGTTCAGGAAGATGAAAAGAAGCTTCAAGGCGGCGAACTTAATGGGGCGTTTCTTGTAGCGAAGGTAGGCGAAGGGAATGCTCTGGATGGCATCCATCGCTACGACCATCATCATCATGCCCATGTACCAAGGGTGGTCGGCGTAACCCATGCAAGTGGCGATGGGATGGAGGAAAATCAGTCCCAAACAAAGAAACGTGAGGGACACGCCACCTACAGCCATCAGCGTGGTGGAGTAGACGCGCATAGGGTCGTCATCACCCTTATTGGCGAAACGGAAGAAACCAGTTTCCATGCCGAATGTAAGCAACACCAACACCAACGCCACCAGCGCATAGATATTGGTCACCACACCGTATCCGCCGGACCGGGCCGATAGAGCATGGGTATAAACAGGCACAAGCAAATAGTTGAGGAACCTGCCCACAATACTGCTCACCCCGTAAATGGCGGTCTCCTTCGCCAATGTTTTCAGTCCGGCCATTAATTCTATCCCTATTTATCGTCTTTATTCATATATCCGTAAGCAAGCCGACAAAGGCGCCCGGCTGCCGCTTCTTCCTTTCCAGTTACTCCGTTACCGTGTCCTCTTCCGTTCCCTCTTCAGCAGAGTCTGCAGATGCCGTTGATTCGTCCGCCTCGTCTGAATTACCGGAGAAATTGATGGCATACGTCTCTTGACACTCCTCCAATTCGTCGTATGACATGCGCCGGTAAGAGGTATAGACATACGCACTACCTTTGCCCGAAGAAATCTCCAAACACTCCAAGGCCGTTATCCTGTCGGAAGAAACCGAAAGGAGCTGGAAATCGGGCGAGACCAAATTGGTACCCGATTCATAACTGTATTCATACGTGGAAAAGCCGCACGATGTACCGCCGTCCGTACAATAAAAAACGGTCAAATGGCTGCTATCCTCAAAATAGTAGTGGTGAGGATCACTCCCGGTGCGTACCTCATAGTAGTCATCCTCCACCAACGAACCGTCGGAAGCGATTAGGTTGGCTGATTCACAATACCATCCGTGCCCCACTACATACTTGTTGAAGCGCGATTTGGAAATGGACTTCATGGACGGGTAGTAACAACTCCCGTCTTCATTGAACTGGAACAGGGACAGGCTCTCGTCCTTATTGTCGCAAGCCCACAACATGGGCAACAGCGGCAAGAGCAAAAGGAGCGTCAACACACTCGAAGAGGAATATCTCATAAGCTTCTCTTTTTCATTTCTTTATTGCAGGCACCCCGCCACCCCACTCACCGTCGAACAAGCCCTTTTGGTTATTGAAACGTGTACGCCCCAAATGCTTGAACGCCAAATCGGTGACTTCACGTCCGCGGGGTGTGCGCTTCAAGAAACCCTCTTTGATAAGGAAAGGTTCGTACACCTCCTCGATGGTACCGGGATCCTCGCTGAGCGCCGTGGCGATGGTGGTCAAACCCACGGGACCGCCGTTGAATTTGTCGATGATGGTGCAGAGTATCTTATTGTCTATCTCGTCCAATCCGTAGCGGTCTATGTTCAACGCCTCCAAAGCCACTTGGGCAATGCCGGTATCGATACTACCCGACCCTTTTACCTGAGCGAAGTCGCGCACACGGCGCAACAGCGCGTTGGCTATACGCGGCGTACCACGGCTGCGACCAGCAATCTCGGCAGCCGCGCGGGTGGAACAAGGTACGTCAAGAATCTTGGCCGACCGCATGATAATGGTACTCAACACATCGTCATCATAATACTCCAAGTGAAGGTTAATGCCGAAGCGGGCACGCAAAGGAGCCGTCAGCAAGCCGCTGCGGGTCGTGGCACCAACTAGCGTAAAGGGATTCAAATCAATCTGTATGCTGCGGGCTGAAGGACCTTTGTCAATCATGATGTCGATACGGTAATCCTCCATGGCAGAGTAGAGGTACTCCTCCACCACGGGTGACAACCGGTGTATTTCGTCGATGAAAAGGACATCATTCGGCTCAAGACTCGTAAGGATGCCCGCCAAGTCTCCCGGCTTGTCAAGCACCGGGCCGGAGGTGATTTTAAACCCCACGCCTAATTCATTGGCAATGATGTTGGAGAGTGTTGTCTTACCCAATCCGGGAGGACCGTGCAACAAGACGTGATCCAACGCTTCGCCGCGCAAGCGTGCCGCCTCCACAAAGATGCGCAGGTTGCTCACCACCTTCTCCTGTCCACTGAAATCCTCAAAGCGCAGGGGCCGGAGCGCGTTCTCGAAATCGCGCTCTTTCCCGCTAAGAGGCTGGCGGTTGCGTATATCAAAGCTTTCTTGCTCCATGCGTTGGAGATGTTTTTTACTGATTTACAAGCATTTCGGCGTAAGCGTCGCAGTATTCCCCAATAAGAGGCTATCTGCCTTATAGCTTGCAAAATAACTAATTTATTTTGAGAATACCCAATAATGTGGCGTGTTTACATGAATAA
>JAJPYP010000110.1 GCA_021204885.1 Prevotellaceae bacterium | reverse complement strand
CCCTTCATCATGTTCACGATGGCGCGCACCTCACCGGTGGCCACTTCCATCAACACCGCCACGCCCACGCTGGCGTTGAGTTCTTTGAGCTTGTCCACCAACGCCTTCTCGCAGATGTCCTGCATGCCCACGTCGATGGTGGAGATAAGGTCGTAGCCGTCAACCGGCGGAATGTCCACAATGTTCAGGTACTTGTCCATCACCTTCTGGCGGTGGGTGACGCCGTCCTGCCCCCTGAGCAGACTGTCGAAAGCCAGCTCAATGCCGTTGCGCGCCCCTTTGGTGGGGTCGGCATACAAGCGGCCCAGCGTCTGGGCGGCCAAGGAGCCGAAAGGATGCTTGCGCTGGTTGAAGGTCTGTTCGTGGAAGCCGCCCCGGTAACGGTTCATCTTGAACACCGGCAGCTGCTTGGCCTCTTTGTACTGGATGTAGGATATGCGCCGGCCGTCGGGCAACACATTGTAGTTGCGGCTCTTCTTGTCGCGTCCTTTCCTGAGGTGGTTCTTGAAAGAGACCACACTTATGTCGGGAAATATGCGGTGCAACCCGATGCAGATGGTGTCCACATTGGCTTGCCACACGGAGTCGCGGCGCGCTTGGTCGCGCCGCCGCTTCACCTCGTCGCGCTCGCCCGACATGAAGTCCATGAAAATCTTATATTCGGGCAACGAGCTGGCCATCAACTTGCCGTCCGAAGAGAGGATGTTGCCCCGGTTGGGCTTCACCGTGACGTTCTCCTTGACGAAGCGGTCGGCCACATCCTGCCAGTACTGCCGCTCGGCGAACATCACCACAGCCGCCTTTATCAGGATGGCTATTCCCGTCAATCCCATCAAGAGGACGACGAAGAAGTACCGGGTCAATATGTTTTTCTTGTTTACCGCCAACGCTTTTCTTTTTTAATCCTTACCTTATATATTAGGTTACACATGCCTTTTCATTTCTTGATCATGTAGGGAGGCTGGGTGGATGTCTGCAAGTCGCTCCCCTTGGTGGCGATGTACTCCTCGATGTGCGACTGACGGCTCTTCTCCATCAACTCTGAACTGCGCGTCAAGGCATCGTATTTGATGTCCGTCAGCTCCTTCTTCAACCGGTCCACCTCGATCATCTGCTGTTGGCAGGCATAACGGTTATGTATGTAGAACAGGACGAGCACCATGATGAGCACCAACAATTTGATTTGACGGCGGAAGAAATCCGTAGCCAGAATATCCCCGCCGATGATGCTTCTCCATGAAGTGCGCCGGTTCTTCTTCCCCGTCTTTCCATCCGCCTTTTTATCCGTTTTCGCCATCTTGCCTCCGTTTTATATCGTTGTCCCTAGTGTCAACCGCTCGGCGATGCGCAACTTGGCGCTTCTGGAGCGTGGATTCCGCGCGACCTCCTCCTCGCTGGGCATAATCACCTTGTTGTTGATGATTTTGTAGGGCGAGAGCAGGTTGCCGTAGAAATCCTGTTCGGCCTTGCCTTGTACATTGCCGCTGCGCATCACGTTCTTCACGATACGGTCTTCTATCGAGTGGTAGGTGATGACCACCAACCGTCCGCCCGGTCTCAAAACGGCGGTCGCGGCGTTCAGCATCGCCTCCAATGACTCCATCTCGTGGTTTACCTCGATGCGCAACGCTTGGAACACTTTGGCCAGCTCTTTCTTACCCCGTTCACGCGGGAAGAGCGGCTGCACCGTCTCTATAAACTCCCCGATGGTGGTTATCTCTTTCACGGCACGTGCCTCCTTGATGGCGGCGGCCAACTTGCGGGCGTTTTTCAATTCCCCGTAACGGTAGAACACGTCGGCCAACCGCTCCTCGTCGTAGGTGTTGACTATACAGGCCGCCGTGATGCCGGCACGCTTGTTCATGCGCATGTCCAATTCGCCGTCGAAACGGAACGAGAAACCTCTTTCACTATCGTCGAAGTGGTGGGAAGAGACCCCCAAATCGGCCAAGATACCGTCCACCTTTTCAATGCCGTGGTAACGCAGGAAGTTGCGCAAGTAGCGGAAATTACCGCGCACGAAGGTGAAGCAAGGGTGGTCGATGACGTTGCGCTCGGCATCCTCGTCTTGGTCGAAAGCTATTAGCCGCCCGCCTGCCTGCAAGCGCGATAGGATCTCGCGCGAGTGGCCGCCGCCGCCGAAGGTCACGTCCACATACGTTCCCATGGATCGTACGTTCAATCCCTCCACGGCGGGCATCAACAATACGGGTACATGATATGTCATCGCTTCGTTTGCCATCATTTCTTCGTGCAGGCTCTTTACCGGCTACCCCTCCCATCGGTTTTATCCGTCGGTTCCGCATTCTCCATCGCTTCCCGCCCGTCCTGCTCGGCTGCCCAACCGCTTCCTAACACTTCTTGCAAGGAGGCGCTGAAATCTTCGGCATCCATGAACGGCTTCTCGGCCTTCTCTTTCGCCCAAATCTCAATGGTGTTGTCCATGCCGATGAAACGCACCTCGCTCCCTATGCCGGCCATTTGCAAGTAGCGTTTGGGCAAAAGGATGCGTCCGTTGCCGTCGGGTATCATAATCTCCGCATCACTGACGAATTGCCGGAAGAGTTGCTGGTGTTTGGCGTTCCACTTGTTCAGCCGCGACCGCAGTTGGTTCTGCGTCTTGAACCAAACGCTTTCAGGGTAGAGCACCAAGCAATCCTGGAACACGTCCTTACGCAAGACGAGCCGCTCCTCGCACGCAGCCTGTAGTTGCTTGCGGAAGCCGGCCGGTATAAAGACCCTTCCTTTGGTATCGGTCCGCGCTTCGATATTGCCTAAAAAACGCATGTTCGCCCTGCTTACGGTTATTCGACCGTAAAAATACACAATTCCCCACAATTCCCCACAAAAAACAAGCAAAACTTTAAAAATAAGTTTTCAACATGCTGTTAATAAACTAACCGATTGGAAATAAAGGGGCAATCAAAGGGGATAAAAGTGGGGGGAATGTGGCATTGGCTACGGTTTAGGAAAGCCGATAAGCAGGTACCGGCCGAGGGTGTGTCTTTTGACACACTCCCAGTCAATAGAAGTCACGCAGCTTTTTCTGCAACTCCTCGCGTCCGTAGAAGATGCGGCTCTTGACGGTGCCGATGGGAATGCCCATTTTATCGGCGATTTCATGGTATTTGAACCCCGATGCGTAAAGGTAAAAGGGAGTGCGGTAATCGTCCTCGAGCGATTCCACGATGCGATGCAGCTCCTTGTTGTCGTGCAGTTGGTCCGTGTCGTCGTCGGCGTGCTTTCGTATCACGTCGCGTAGGGTCAGGCTCTCCCGTTCGCCCAAGAAGTCACGCTCGTTGGCCACGTGGCGACATTGGTCCAAGAACGTGTTGTTCATGATGGTATATATCCAACCCCTGAAATTGGAGCCCGATTCATACATCTCCTCACAGCGCAACGCCCGGTAGGTGGTCTCTTGCAGCAGTTCCTTGGCCTCCTCACGATTGGTGGTGAGTTTTACGGCATACATGAACAGTTCATCCTGCATGCCGATCAATTCATTTCTGAATAAGTTCTTGTTCATATAAGTAAAGATGCGTTTTGAATAGATAGTGAGTCACTCCTTATTTCGCGGTGCAAGTTTACACCGCATTCTTCGCCGGCATGGGAGTAATGCTGCCTTTCTTTAGGCCAAAAACTATCAATTGACAGCTATCGGGCGTTTTTTGATACCCTATGGGTGTAGTTTTCCGACGATTCTTTGCAATTAATTGAAAAGATGCTTTAATTTTGCGCATTCAATGTATATCCAAGAGCTGATGGACGACGTGCCCTTTTTGATAGATATAGACAAGATACTTCGGGAAAAGGCCCCGAAGCAATCCAAATATATACCGCGTTTCGTCGTTTCCTATCTCAAGCGGATTGTCCATCAAGACGAAGTGAACGGTTTCCTTTCAGCCAACAACGACAAGTACGGTGTGGAGTTCGTGCGTGCGGGCCTCGAGTTCCTCGATACCAAGCTCGACGTGAAAGGAGAAGAGAACCTGCCCCACGGAGGCTTGTAC
This sequence comes from Prevotellaceae bacterium, assembly GCA_021204885.1. The sequence continues at coordinate 3,211 of JAJPYP010000110.1, read as the reverse complement.
ACCTTCGTCTCCAACCATCCCTTGGGCGGACAGGACGGCTTGGCGTTGGGGTATATATTGGGCCGCCACTACAACGGCAAGGTGAAATACCTCGTCAACGACCTGCTTATGAACCTGCGCGGACTGGCCCCCTTGTGCATCCCCATCAACAAGACGGGCAAGCAAGCCAAGGACCTGCCCCGGTTAGTGGAGGCCGGCTTCGCTTCCGATGACCAGCTCATCATGTTCCCCGCCGGGCTCTGCTCGCGCCGCAAGAAAGGGGCCATCAAGGACTTGGAATGGAAGAAGACCTTCATCGTGAAGAGCGTGGCCGCCCGGCGCGACGTGGTGCCCATCCATTTCGAGGGACGCAACTCCAACTTTTTCTACAACCTTGCCAACGTGTGCCAAGCCTTGGGCATCAAGTTCAACATCGCCATGCTCTATTTGGCCGACGAGATGTTCAAGAACCGCCACAAGACATTCCACATCACCATAGGCAAGCCCATTCCGTGGCAAACCTTCGACAAGACCCGAACCCCTGCCCGGTGGGCGGCTTACGTGAAGGACATTGTGTATGATTTAGCTGTTTCCCCACAAAACCAACGATATTGAAACGATTATGGAAGATATTATCGCACCCATAAGCAAAGCGGCCCTCAAAGCGGAATTGACCGAAGAGAAGCGCTTGCGCATGACCAACAAGAGCAACAACCAGATTTATATCGTCACCGCCCAAGACTCGCCCCATATCATGAAAGAGATAGGGCGCTTGCGCGAGATCGCCTTCCGCTCGGCAGGCGGGGGCACGGGCTTGTCGGTGGATATAGACGAATACGACCTCATGGAGCATCCCTACAAGCAGCTCATCGTGTGGAACCCCGAAGCCGAGGAGATATTGGGAGGTTATCGTTACATCTTGGGTACCGACGTGCGTTTCGACGAGAAAGGAGAGCCTGTCCTTGCCACCGCGCACATGTTCAACTTTTCCGATAAGTTCCTGAAAGAGTATCTTCCCACCACCATCGAACTGGGTCGTTCCTTCGTCACGTTGGAGTACCAGTCGAGCCGTGCGGGCAGCAAAGGTCTCTTCGCGTTGGACAACCTGTGGGACGGATTAGGCGCCTTGACCGTGGTGATGCCCACCGTGAAATACTTCTTCGGCAAGATGACCATGTACCCCAATTACAACCGCCGCAGCCGCGACATGATACTCTACTTCCTCAAAAAGCACTTCGCCGACAAGGAGCGGCTCATCACCGCGAAAGAGCCCCTGTCGTTGGAATCGGACGAGAAAGAGCTGGAAGCGCTCTTCAACAAAGACTCCTTCAAGGAAGACTACCGCATCCTGAACGGAGAGATCCGCAAGTTGGGCTACAACATACCGCCGCTCATCAACGCCTACATGGGGCTCAGCCCCACCATGCGCATGTTCGGCACGGCCATCAACTATGGGTTCGGCGACGTGGAGGAGACGGGCATCTTGATAGCCGTAGACGAGATCCTCGCCGAAAAGCGCATCCGCCACATCGAGTCGTTCATCCGCAAGGAGTGCGAGGGAGTCAAATGACAAGCCCCATAACAAGTACATACACACGGCATGCGACGTCCCGTGCGCGGCGGCATGCCCCTACAATCCAAGCTTGAATGAGACACTACAAACCCCTTGTCCTATTGGGATTGCCCATTATCATAGGGCAATTGGGCAACATCCTGATGGGATTCGCCGACACGATGATGATAGGCCACCACAGCACGGAAGAGCTGGGCGCGGCCGCCTTCGTAAACAACATGTTCCTGCTCTGCTTCATTTTCGGCATGGGCTTCAGTAACGGGCTCACCCCCGTGGTAGGTTCCCTTTTCGGCAACCGCGATTATGCCGGGGCGGGCAGGGCATTGAAATGCAGCCTTATAGCCAACGCTTTGGAGGGGCTGCTCGCCACGTTGGTCATGGTCCTGCTCTACTGCGACTTGGAGCGGTTGGGACAACCCGAAGAGCTCATCCCCCTTATCAAGCCCTACTACCTGCTGCAACTTGTCTCGCTCGTTCCCCTGATGCTCTTCAACGGCTTCAAGCAGTTCACCGACGGCATCACCGACACCAAGACCGGCATGTGGATCGTGCTTGGAGGCAACGTCTTGAACGTCGCGGGCAATTACCTGCTCATCTACGGCAAGTGCGGCTTGCCCCAGTGGGGGCTCATGGGCGCGGGCGTCAGCACCCTTGTCTCCCGCTTGGCCCTTGCCCTTGGCTTCGCCATCGTGTTGTGGCGTGGCCGCCGTTACCGCCGCTACCGGGTGGGCTTCCTTCAGAAGGGTTGGCCCCAAGGCATGTTCCGCAGGCTCAACGCATTAGGCTGGCCCATCGCCTTGCAGATGGGCATGGAGACCGCCTCGTTCAGCCTGAGCACCATCATGGTGGGATGGTTAGGCACCACGGCGTTGGCCGCCCACCAAATCATGCTTACCATCGCCCAGTTCACCTACATGATGTATTACGGTATGGGTGCGGCCGTGGCCGTGAGGGTGAGCAACTTCCACGGCGGGGGCGACTTGGGGAACGTGCGCCGCTCGGCTTACGCCGGCTTCCACCTTATTCTTATGATGGCCGCCGTGCTGCTCCTTGTCATCTTCCTGCTGCGCGGGCAGATGGGCGGCTGGTTTACCCAGAACGCCGCGGTCTCCTCCTTGGTAATCACGCTCTTCTTCCCCTTCTTCCTCTACCAGATAGGCGACGGGTTACAAATCAACTTCGCCAACGCCCTGCGCGGCATTTCCGACGTGAAGCCCATGATGTACATCGCCCTTGTCGCCTACTTCTTCATCTCCCTGCCCGTGGGCTATCTGTGCGGCTTCGTGCTGCATTGGGGGCTGCCCGGCGTGTGGATGGCCTTCCCCTTCGGGCTGACCGCCGCGGGACTCATGTTCTGGCTGCGCTTCCGCCGGCAGACGGGAAAAGGACGGTGAAACGGACGGTTAGAGGGGCATGGAAGTGTGCTTACAAGGCGGGTTCAAGCGTGCTTAACGGACGGCGTGTCAAATATTCCGCGCACCTATCGGATACCCCTTCAAAATGGGGCTAAAAAGGCCGTTTTGTCGGAAAGACAGTGTTTCGGTCGGTTTAAAGACAAATTGTCAAGCCATTCCGTGCATCGCATTACATCCTTCCAATTTTAACAATCGGCTGAATCTAAGGAAAGCTTTTCTTAGGGTGTAAGGATAGTATTCCTTA
>JAJPYP010000097.1 GCA_021204885.1 Prevotellaceae bacterium | reverse complement strand
CCGTTGCAGTTAGAGGTGTGCTTCATGAAGATAAAGAGCCACACTTCCAAGAACACTCCCATAGAGCACATGAAGGCCTTTTATACCGACTTCGACCAGATGCGGCACGAGAAGTATGACGGCATGATCATCACGGGCGCTCCCGTGGAGCAGATGGACTTCGAGGAGGTCTCTTATTGGGGCGAGTTGCAGGATATATTCAACTGGGCGCGTACCCACGTCACCTCTACCTTTTATATATGTTGGGCGGCGCAAGCGGGGCTTTACCACCACTACGGGGTGCCCAAGTATCCGTTGGAGAAGAAGATGTTCGGCGTGTTCGAACACCGCATATTAGTGCCGCTGCATCCCATCTTCCGTGGTTTCGACGACGTGTTCCACGTGCCGCACAGCCGCCATACCGAGATACGCAAGGAGGACATCTTGAAGGTTCCTGAACTGACGCTCCTCTCCGAGTCGGACGCATCGGGAGTCTATATGGTGGTGGCACGCGGCGGGCGCGAGTTCTTCGTGACGGGCCATTCGGAGTATTCGCCACTTACCTTGGACTATGAGTACAAACGCGATTTGGCCAAGGGGTTGCCCATCGAGATGCCTTGCAACTACTACCGTGACAACGACCCCGACAAGGGAGTGGCGGTGCGTTGGCGGGCGCATGCCAACCTGCTCTTCTCCAACTGGCTGAACTATTTCGTTTATCAGGAGACACCGTTCAACATCAATGACATCAAGTAAACCGTGGGTGTGACAGGGGTGCGGAAAATAGAGCTGTTGGCACCGGCCAAGAACGTGGCTTGCGGCATCGAGGCGGTGAACCACGGTGCCGATGCGGTCTACATCGGCGCACCGCGTTTCAGCGCACGTGTCGCAGCGGGCAACTCCATAGACGACATCGCCCGCCTGACGGCCTATGCCCATACCTTTAACGTGCGTGTCTATGTGGCCCTGAACACCATCTTGCGCGACGACGAGCTGCCGGAAGCGGAGCGGATAATCAAGGCGTGCTATCGCATCGGCGTGGATGCCTTGATTGTACAGGACATGGGGATTACGCGGTTAGACTTGCCGCCCATCCCCTTGCACGCCAGCACGCAGACCGACAACCGCACCGCCGAGAAGGTGCGCTTCCTCCATGATGCCGGCTTCCGCCAGACGATATTGGCACGCGAGCTCTCCTTGGAAGAGATAACCGCCATTCACCGCGCGGTGCCCGACATGGCGTTGGAAGTGTTCGTGCACGGTGCGCTTTGCGTGAGCTACAGCGGGCAGTGTTATGCCAGCCAAGCCTGCTTCGGGCGCAGTGCCAACCGTGGGGAGTGCGCCCAGTTCTGCCGCTTGCCCTTCACCTTGACCGATGCCGCAGGCAAGGCCATAGTGCGCGACAAGTACCTGCTCTCCTTGAAAGACTTGAACCTTTTGGACGAGTTGGAGGCGTTGCTCGATGCCGGAGTTACTTCCCTTAAGATAGAGGGGCGGTTGAAGGAGCTCTCCTACGTGAAGAACGTGACGGCGGCTTACCGCCAAAGGCTTGACGCGCTCTTCGCCCGCCGCAAGGAGTACGTGCGTGCCTCGTCGGGTCAATGCCGTTACACTTTCGAGCCTTCACCGGCCAAGAGTTTCAACCGTGGGTTCACCTCCTACTTCCTCAACGGGCGCGACCGTGCGATTACCTCGTTCGGCACGCCCAAGTCGATAGGCGAGGAGGTGGGCAAGTTGAAGGTGCGGCGCGGAGATGCCTTGATCTTGACAGGAGATGCCGTGCTCTGTAACGGCGACGGGCTCTGTTATATAGACGGCAGCGGCGCGTTGCAGGGCTTCCGCGTGAACAAGGTGGAGGGGAAATGGCTCTATCCGGCAAGCAAGTTGCCCCGCATCCACTACAATACGCCTGTCTACAGGAACTATGACCAAGCGTTCGAGCGCTTGTTGGCACACAAGTCGGCCGAGCGGAAGATAGGCATCGCGCTCAGGTTGGCCGAAACCGCGTTCGGTTTCTCCCTTACGGCGACCGACGAGGAGGGCAATCGCGTGGCGTGCGCTTTTCCCTGTGCCAAGAAGGTGGCGCGAAACTACCGGGAAGGGGAGTTGCGGGAGGCGCTCTCCAAGTGGGGCAATACGCCTTTCGAGCTTTCAGAGCGGGCGTGTGGCGAGAACGCGCCGCTTGAAATCGCCTTTACGCGCCATTGGTTCATCCCTGTCTCTGAAGTAACCGGCTGGCGCAGGCAGGTGGCCGAGAAGTTGCGCTTCGTGCGCCGCGTCAACTATCCGCAGGCATCCGCGCCTTGGCGGGAGACCCGTCATGCTTACCCTGCCTCCTCCTTGAGTTACAAGGGAAATGTGATGAACGAGCAGGCGCGTCGCTTTTACCAAACGCATGGACTCTCCTTTATCGACCCGGCATTCGAGCGGCAACCCGTGCCGGGAGCCGCACTTATGACGTGCAAGCATTGCCTGCGTTACAGCATGGGGTGGTGTCCCGTATATCAAAAGAGAGAATCGCCCTACAAGGAGCCGTTCTACCTGACGGGTGCCGCCGACAGGCGTTTCCGCTTGGCCTTCGACTGCAAGCGTTGTCAAATGGAGGTGATAGACTTGGAAGAGAGAGGAGGAGAGGGACAATGAGCGCTTCCCGTTTCCGTGAGATGCGGCGTCGCCTGCCGTGCGCATGGCTCTTGTCGCTGCTTGGCGTACTGCTCTTCTGGTCATGCCGTTACACCCCGCCCGACTTGACGGACGAGTCCATGGAACAGCATGAGCGCGACTCGCTCTCCTACCTCTACACGCGGCACTACACGTGGAATACCAACTTGGAGTTGCGCGAAGATTCCATCTCCATCGCCTACTTGCCGGTGAAGGAGCGATATAGCTTCTTGCATAAGGGCGACAAGGTGGTGGTGGCCGAGTTTGCCGTGCATCCCGAGGACAATGTGGATACCGTGTGGGTGAAGTTAGCCCACTCGCAAGAGGAGCAGGGATGGATAAGCGAGCATGAGTTGCTGCGGGCTTTTGTCCCTACGGACGCCATCTCCCAGACCATCTACTTCTTTACCCACACCCGTTTCCCCGTCTATATCCTGCTCTTCGGCTTCGTTGTGGCGGCGGCGTTCTTCCTTGCCGTGCGTGCCAAGCGGGTGCCGGTAAGTTTCTTTGCCTACGAGAGTCTCTATCCTCTCTTCTTGTGCCTCTTGACCGCCATCGTAGCCTCTTGCTACAAGACGATGCGACATTTCCAACCCGACGTGTGGCTCCATTTCTATTTCAACCCCACGCTCTCGCCTTTCCACGTGCCTTTCACGCTCTCGCTCTTCCTCGCGGGCGTGTGGCTCTTCCTTGTGGTGGTGCTGGCCGTGTTGGACGACCTCTTCCGCCGGTTGCATCCCGTGGAGGCGCTTGCCCGCCTGCTGGCGCTCGCTTCGGGCTGCATCTTGTGCTACTTCTTCTTCCTGATCACCATACCTATATATATAGGTTACCTTGTGCTGGCGCTTTTCGTGTGGTTCTTCTTCAAACGGTTGTATGGCGTGCTGTTCCTTACGCGCTACCGTTGCGGTCGGTGCGGGCAGCCGTTGCGTGCCAAAGGCGTATGCCCCCGTTGCGGGGCGATGAACGAGTGAGCGGCGGGCGCGTCACTTGTTGAGCCACGGTTCGGGATTGAGCTTCTCCTTCTCTTTGCGTAACTGGAAATGCAGCACGGTGCGGCCGTTGTCGGCGGCATCGGAATAGACCTTGCCCAACGTCTGCTTGGTGGTGACCTCGTCGCCCTGCTTCACCGAAGCCGAGGAGAGGTTGCAATAGACGGATATGTAAGCCCCGTGGCGCACGAGGATGTTGAACAGACCGTTCAGCTTGAAGACGGCGGCCACCTTGCCGTTGAAGATGGCGCGTGCCTCGGCGTCGGGCTTGCCTTGTATGTCGATGCCCTTGTTGTCGAGCTTGACGTTGCGCAACCCCTCTACATTGTACTCCCCGTAGTGGCTCACGATGATGTAGGGGCCGCTGATGGGCATGGGCAGCTTGCCCCGGTTGGCCGAGAAGTTGTCGGAGAGTTCGCGGTCGGCCTTGCTCAAGGTGTAGGCACCGCTGTCCGTGGGCTTCGGGGTGGCGTCGGGCTTGGTGGCGGTAGTGCCTCCCGTCTCGTTCTTCTTGGCGGCGGCTGCTGCCTTGCGTGCCTCCTCTTCGGCTTTCTTGCGTGCCTTTTCCAACTCCTCGGCTATCAAGCGGTCTATGCGGGCGTTGAGTTGGTTGGCCTCCTTGCGTTTCTTGGCAAGCTCCTGCTGCAAGCCGCGTTGCTTCTTCTGCAAGTTAGCCACCAACTTCTGCTGCTCCTTTTCTTGGGCTTCCAACTTGGCCACCTCCTGCTCGCGCTCTTTGATGAGGTTCTCTTTCGATGTCCTTACCTGCTCCAACTCGCGCTTCTTCAAGTTCACCTGCTCCTGCTTCTTCAACACTTCCTCGCCTTGCAGCCGCTGGTAGGTGGCATACTCGCGCACGTAGCGCAAGCGGCGGTAGGTTTGCGCCAAGCTCTGTGCCGAGAAGATGAACATGAGCTTCTCCTCGATGGAGCGGTTCTTGTAGAGGTATTGCACGGAGCGTTCATATTTCTTCTTGCGGTCGGCCAGCTCCTGCTGCAAGCGGGTGAGCTGCCGTCTTACCGAAACAAGCTCGCGGTCGGTGGTCTCCAAGTCCTTGGTCAAGGTGGCGATGTAATCCCGGCGTTCCTCTATCTGCCCGTTCAATGCCGCCAATCCGTTCAATTGGCTGCTCACGGTCTGCTTGGTGCTCTTCAAGACCGATTCCGATTCGGTTATCTGCTTTTGCAAGGCCCCGCGTTTGCTCTCTAACTCCTCGATGAGTTTGTTGGTTTGCGCCCGAAGCGGCGCGGCCAACCACAAACAGCTTAGGAGAAGGAAGAGCAGGCGTTTCATAGACTGAGCAACATGGAGAGCAGTTCGTTCAACGACACCTCCTTATACTTGGAGGAGAGCGTGGTGGGCGTGAGCGTGATGGGGTCGAACTTGAAGTTGGAGAGCGTAATCTCCCCTTTCTTCAAAGAGGGTATGCCCAAATCGGCACCCGACAGACTTTGCGTCTTGCCGCTTTCGGCGGCGGTGAAGAGTACCTTTTCCAATAGGGAGAAGTCGGCCTTCTTGGGCAACACGCCGCGCAGTTGCCTGCGGGTGGCACGCACATACCGCTTGCCCATGCGGTCCACCAACAGCACTTCATTAGGCGTTACCTCCACACGGGCCACCTCGCTTCTTAGGACGGGCATCAGGAAAGAGAGTTGCAAGCGTTCCCCCGCCACTAATTTCAACGTGCCGGTGGCGGTGTAGACGGCGCCGCCCTTCGTGGGGATGGTGAGCTTCACCTTCGAGGTGAGATATTGCCGCTCGGAAGGCGCCGTCCGTCCGCTGCGCGAGCTCTTGCAACCCGCAAGGCACAAGGCCAGCAGCAGGAAGCAGGCCAGCAGCCTGAAGCATGGATGGAGTGTGCGGCCATGCGCCGTCGTGGGTCTTGTCATGGGGCTATGTATCGCTTCTTCTCTATTTTCTCTTTCAAGGTCTTGGAGTCACTGTCCATCTCCTCGGCCTTCTTCCAATACGTCATCGCGCCCTCCACATCGCCCGTCATGTAATAGATGTCGCCGCAATGCTCCACAATGTCCACGCTGTCGGCCCCGTCGTTCTTCATGGCGTCGTCTATGTAGAGGCGTGCCTCGGCGTAGTTGCCCTTCTCGAAGAGTATCCAAGCGTAGGTGTCCAAGTAGGTGGCGTTGTTCGGCTCGGCCTTCACGGTCTTGTAGCTCATCTCCTCGGCCCGGTCCAAGTCGCGCCGTTCCAAAGAGAGGTAGTAGGCGTAGTTGTTCAGGGCGCTGATGTTGGCCGCGTTGTATACCAAGGCCGTGTCGTAGGCCAAGTAGGCCTCCTCGTTGCGGCCTACCGAGTGGCAAGCGTCGGCCATGATGGTGTAGAAGTCGGAGAGCAAGTCTTTCTTGTCGCCGGCCGCGCCATTGTCCAACGCCCCCCGGCAAACGTCGATGACCTCCTCCATGCGCTCCTCTTGGTTGTAGGCCACGGCCAAGTAGTAATAGAACTCGGGCCTGTCGGGGTTGGTCTCCACGCCGGTCTTGCACAGGCGGATGACCTCCGTGGTGTCCTCTTGCTTGATGGCGTCGCCGAGCAACGTCAACCGCGCCACCGCGTTGGACGGCTCGATTTCAATCACCTTCTCCAATGCCGCTGACGCCTCTACTTCCATCCCTTTGGAGAGCAGGTATTGCGCGTAGAGCATGGGCAGCTGCGCGTCGTCGGGTTCCTGCTCCAAGATGCGGTCGAAGAGCGAGATCACCCGGGTGCTGTCACGCTCCCCTTGCTCGTCCTGCACGATGAGGCGGCGCATCACTTCCATCTTGGTTTGCGCGTCCACCTTCTTGTTGAGCAGCAGCGTGTCCAATTGCAGCCGGTAGAGGGAGTCCTGCCCCGTCTCTTCGTAATAGGACGAGAGCGAGTACATGGCCAGCTCGTTGTCGGGCTCTTCGGCAAGCACCTTGCGGTAGATGTCGTAGGCCTCGTCGGTCATGCCGCGTTGCATGTATATGTCGCCCAATATCACTTGGTAGCGCAAGTCTTTGGGGTACTCCGCCACCAAGCTCTCTATCTCGCGAAGCGCCTCCTTGTCATCGTCCATTTGCAGGTAGATGCGGAACTTCTGCATGCTGAGCTGCTCGTTCTTGCCGGTCTTCTCCTCCAAGCGGTCCAACGTGCGGATAACCTCTTCATAATTGTCTTGCCGGTTGTAGGCGTCGAGCAACGAGTAGAGCGGGTCGAGCTTGTCGGGAAAGCGGTCGGCCATGAACTCCCACAGCGCCGTGGCCTTCTCCGTCTGGTTCTGTTGCTGGTAGATGTTGGCCAACCCTTGGCAATACCAATAGTTGTCGGGCTCGGCGGCCACCGCGCGTTCCAAAGCCTCCTCGGCCTTGTCGGGTTGTTTCAAGGCGTTGTAATACTGGGAAGCCTCGTACCAGGCCGATGCCGCATGGGGGTTGATGGCCAAGCAGTGCCGCACCATGTCGAAAGCGGCATCATATTCCTGCTGTAGTTTCAAACGGACAGACTCCAAGAAGAAATAGTCATAGCGCCGTTGCTGCTCGGGCGTAAGCTCCACCGCCATGCCGCTTGCCGCCGGCCCCGCTTGCCGGCGGGTGGTGCCGCAAGCGGCCCAGAGCAAGCCGGC
>JAJPYP010000040.1 GCA_021204885.1 Prevotellaceae bacterium | reverse complement strand
CATGCGGCTTCACCGGCCCAAAGATGCGCGGCAAGTTCGATGCCTACGTCACCCGTCTGCAAATGGGATGCCGCATCGTTACCGAAGACTTTGTCTACGCCCGTGACCGCCACGGCCGCGAATATGGCTGGGGCTTGTCACTGCTCACCACCCCCGAAGCCCTCTTCGGCAAAAGCGCGTGCCATATAGAACGCACGCCGCAGGAATCGCGCGAACGGATCATCGCCCAGTTCAGGAAGATATTGCCGCACGAGTCGGAAGGGGTGTATGAGTGGTTGCTGAAATGATGCAGAGTAGTCATGATTTAACGTTTATTATTATGCACGTAAAACATAATGTTCCGGCTGCATAATAATAAAATTTGAGAAGGCAAGTTTTTACGGCATATACTTTGAAATGCTTGTTTAGACCTTTATATTATATGTATGCCGGTAAGTAAGGCTTTTGATACATCGCGCCCGTCGTCTGCTTGCTTATCTTTGTAGCTACTTTATTCCTCTCCCTCCTTTACCTCGACCGCTGCACCGGCCTTGCGTGCCTCGTCGAACTTCGCCTTCATGGTGGGGTTCTTGTAGGTGAGGCGGCGGATGGTAAGTTCTTCGGTATCTTGTTGCGCCAAGCGCAGGTTGTTCTCGGAGCTTAACAGGTTGTCCTTTATCTTCTGGAGCTTGGAGATGGTGTCGTCTATCTGCTTGATGGCGTCGTTGAACTTCTTGCCGGCTTGCTCGTAGTGGCGGCTGAACTTGGCCTTGAAATCCTCCATCTTTTGCTCGAAGCCCGTCACGTCCACCTCCTTGTTCCGCGCCAGCTCCAGCTCTCTCTTATAGTCGAGGCTCTTCTTGGAGGCTTGTACCAGCAGGTTGATGAAGGAGACGAAGAACTGCGGACGGATGACGTACATCTTGGGGTAGAGGTGCGACTTGTCTACGATGCCGTCGTTGTACAGGTCGTTGTCGGCCTCGAGCAGGCTGACCAACACGGCGAACTCGCACTTCTTCTTGGTGCGGTCTTCGTCGAGCTTCTTCAAGAAGTCTTCGTTCTTGTGCTTGGTGGCAGTGGTGTCCATCTCGTTTTTCATCTCGAACATGATGGAGATGTACTCCATGCCGTCTTCGCTGTCGCGGAAGATGAAGTCGCCTTTGGTGCCCTCGATGGCGTCGTTGTCCTTGTCGAAGTAGGCATGGGGCATCATGGGGCGGATGTAGCGTTCGAACTGGATGCTGCAATGCTGCTCCAAGGTCTCGCCCACCATCTTGGTGGACATCTTCGTCTTGAAGTCCTTGTAATAGTCTACCTGCTCCTGCTTCGCCTTGAGCTGCTCTTCGTATTGCTTGATGAGCGCCCCTTGCTGTATCTGCGCCTCGCGCTGCCGCAACGCCGCGTCTTGCTGCAAGCGGGTTATCTCCATCTCCTTGGCCTGCATGGCTTCACGCGCCTTGCCTTGCGCCTCCATCAGCGCCATCTGCCGCTTGTCGTCTTCTTGCCGTATGGCCGCGTTGAGCCGCTCGATGGTCTGGTCTTTCTGTGCTATCGCCGCCGTGAGCTCCACGGCTTTCTTCGCCTCGATGTTCTCCAACTGGCTCTTCAGGCGGGCTATCTCCATCTCTTTCTCTGCTTCGAGCTTGGAGAGGTCGCTCTGGCGCTCTTGCTTCAACCGCGCTATCTCGGCGGCTTGGGCGCTTAACTCGAGCTGCTTCTGGCTGAGTTGCGACTGATAGGCTTGTCGGGCCTTCTCCTGTTGCAACGCCTGTTCGGCCGCTTGGCGTTTATGCAGCTCTTCCAAACGGGAGGCAATCTCTTTGTCGAACTCGGCGGTCTTTACTTGGCTCAAGATGGAGGCGTAGTCGGCCTCATCCACTTGGAACACGCTTCCGCACTTGGGGCATTTCAATTCTTTCATCTTAGGGGCATGGGTTTTACTGATGACAAAGATAGGGATTGCATTCCACTTTTTCGCATAGATGCGCTGCCCATTCAAATAAAATCGCTAATTTTATACCGACAAACAGACAATGGCACAACGACGGATGCATATAAATGACGACAATCCCTATACGCTGCAAGGTCTTGACGAGTATCTGCGGCAAGCGGCACCCTCGGTAAAAGAGCGGGGCGAAGCGTGGCGTGCGGCCATCGGCTTGCAAGAGGTGGATGGCCTGCAACCCTCGCCGTACTTGATTCAGACCGCATTCATGCATATTAAAGGAGAAATCAGCATCAAAGAAGCCAAAGAGCGGATTGATGACTATTACCGCAAGGCAAAGGACAAAGCCGTTCAAAGTGCAAATAACACAGTTCAAAGTGCAAGAGACAATGTTCAAAGTGCAAATGCCGCTACACAAAAGGAGATGGCCATGGAGATAGGCAAATCGGAACGTACCGTCAAATCCATCACCGTGAAGCTGCAAGAGGCAGGTATATTGAAGCGTGTGGGCGGCAAGCGCAACGGCCGCTGGGAGCTTGTCCTTTAAATCTTTTCATGCTTTTCCTTGTACATGCGGCATTTTATGCGTAATATTGTCGCATAATCTGCGGCGTTATTAGAGAAATAACGTCGCATGATAACTGAAACGACCGGCGTATGTACATTCACGAAAGAGACAATTGGACGGTGTTCCGATGGGACAATGACAGCGTAACGTCGCTGCTTGAAGAGGCAGGGCGCAAGCAAGGCATGCTCTATGGCCGGTTGGGCGCGTTAGGTTTCGACAGCAAGCTGCAAGCCATGACCGAGAACTTGACGCACGATGTGGTATTCTCATCCGAAATAGAAGGCATCAGCCTGAACATGGACGAAGTGCGCTCATCCATCGCCCGCAAGTTAGGCAGCAAGCAGCTTAAATACACCACCCCCTCGCACTACATCGACTCCATTGTCTCTGTCACGCTCGATGCCGTGCAACGCTATGACCAACCCCTTACCAAAGAGAAACTCTGCCTATGGCAAACCGCTTTCTTCCCCACCGGCTACAGCGAAGGCCTGCCCATAGAGACGGGCAGGTATCGCAGTAATGAAGAACATATCGTCTCCGGCATGTTCGGACGTGAGAAGGTACACTACGTGGCACCCGCACCCCACCGCCTCGAAGAAGAGATGCGGCAGTTCCTCGACTGGTTCAACAAGGAAAGTACCGAGAGCGCCATCATCCGCTCGGCCGAGGCACACCTGTGGTTCGTAAGCGTCCATCCGTTTGAAGACGGCAACGGCCGCCTTGCCCGCATACTTTCCGACATCATGCTGGCACGCGGCGACAAGAGTCCCTACCGTTTCTACAACATATCGTCTCAAATCAACAAAGACAAGAAGCGTTACTACGACATTTTGGAACGCACGCAGCAGGGCGACGGAGATATCACCGAGTGGATAACTTGGTATATCAAGACTCTTATCAATGCCATAGACGAAGCCGAAGCCGCCATCAGCACCACGTTGCGGAAAAGCCTCTTTTGGCAACAAGCATCAAGCATCCCCATGACACCGCGACAAACCGATATGCTGAACCTCTTCTTGGATGGCTACGAAGCCAAAATCACCACCAAGAACTGGGCCAAATTGGCCAAATGCTCCAAAGACACCGCCTTGCGCGACATACAGGACTTGGTACAGAAAGGGATACTGCAAGAGGAGCAACCCGGTGCCAAGCGGCCAAGCTACCGCATTGTATATAGAACCGATGAGGCAGACTAAAGCAACCGCATTGATAACAACTGAAATTTACTGATTTATCCGTAATATCGCAATTAAATTATGATATATCATTAATTATATATACATTTGCCACACCTTTAACCATGCAGGCTATGTGGACAGAAAGAAGCAATGTGGCTATCCTTACGGAAATAGGAAGCAGACTGAAAGAATACAGAATCAGGAAGCGAATCCAGCAAAAAGAGATGGCGGAAGCAGCGGGCGTCAGCTTGGACACGGTTGTGAGGTTGGAACGCGGTGCAAGCATAAGCATGGAGAAGCTCCTCCGCATACTCAGGGTACTCGACATGCTTGAGAATATAGAGTCGCTTGTACCCGAACCGCCCATCAGCCCCATATTGTTGCAAAAGCTGAAAGGGAAGAAGAGATACCGGGTAAGAGCATAACAAGATAAGATAGACCGATGCCATGGACGGATTGACTGTAAACATCAAGATATGGGGCAAGGACGCAGGCGTGTTGGCGTGGGACCGAAGCAAGGGAACGGCCATGTTCCAGTTCAATGCCGGCTTCCTTAGAACAGGCCTTGATATAGCACCGGTCACCATGCCGGCAAGCCGAAGCAACGAAGACACCGTGTATCAATTCCCGGGAAACAAGAATGAATGTTTCAGGGGACTGCCCGGTCTCATAGCCGATTCACTTCCCGACAACTACGGTAACGACATCATCAACGAATGGTTTGCCGTCCACGGCCTGCCCAATGAAGAAATAACCCCGTTGGACCGCTTATGCTACATCGGCGCACGCGGCATGGGCGCGTTGGAGTTCGAGCCAAGCAAGCACATCAAAGAGCTTGATACCTCTACCATACTCCACATCAGCGAGCTGACAAAACTGGCAGACAAAGTGTTCAACGACCGCTCCCTATTCAAAGAACAGTTGCAGCGGCAAGACAAGCACATATTGGATATATTGAAAGTAGGCACATCGGCCGGTGGAGCCAAGCCCAAAGCCATCATCGCATGGAACGAGCGTACCAATGAGATACGTTCAGGCCAAGTCAAAGCCCCCGACGGTTTCACTTATTGGCTCTTGAAGTTCGACGGAACCACCTATGCCGAACACGAGAAAGTCATCAAGAATCCACAGGGAATAGGCAACATAGAATACGCCTATTACAAAATGGCTACAGACGCCGGCATACATATAATGGAATCCCGTCTCATCCCCGAAGGAGACAATTGTCACTTCATGACAAAGCGCTTCGACCGTTACAATGACGGCGGCAAGCTACACGTCCAAACGCTGGCAGCCATAGCCCATTTAGACAAAGACACCCGCCACTCCTATGAAGAGATGTTTGGAATCATGCGCAAGCTGAGGCTCGATTACACACAGCAAGAAGAGCTGTTCCGACGCATGACATTCAACGTAGTGGCCCGCAATCACGACGACCACACCAAGAACCACGCTTTCCTGATGCACGAAGACGGCACATGGGAATTAGGCCCCGCCTATGACATCTGCTACTCCTATGTTCCCGGCGGAATGTGGACCAACCAACACCAAATGTCACTGAACGGGAAAAGAGAGGGCTTTACCTTCGCCGACTTGGAGAGCGTAGGCAAGCAGATGGGCATAAACAAACCCCATGAAATCATAGAGAAGACGGTGCAGGTGGTTTCCAAGTGGGACGATTATGCCCAAGCGTGCGGCGTAAGGGAAGCGCACCGACAGATTATAGCACGGAATCTCCTGTTACTGAATAGGGGGAATTGACAGGCTTCACCCCAGAACGGCAAGGCTTACTGCCCTGCCCCGGAAAGATAGCTTTGGTACGCCTTCCACATATCGGGAATGCCGTAGCCGTAGATGTTGTCGGGATAGTCGGCACGGTCGCCCGAAGCGCGTACCAAAGCGATGAGTTCCTTGGCGGTCAGTGTGGGGCAGGCCTGCCACAGACAGGCTACCATGCCGCATAGAATGGGCGAGGCAAAGGAGGTGCCGTTACCATGCCCTTGGTTACCGTCGGTGCGAATGACCGCACTATCCACGCCCACCGCCACCACATCGGGCTTGACACGACCGTCGGCGGTATTGCCGATGGAGGAGAAGAAAGCCAGCTGGCCCGCGGTGTCGATGGCACCCACGGTAAGCACGTTGTCGGCATCGGCGGGTGGGGTTATCTTCTTCCATGAGCCCATACCCTCGTTGCCCGCGCTGCACACCAACACCATGCCTTTGTCGGCAATGCGGGCGGCTTGGCGCGACATGAGCGCGTGCCGACCGTCCAAGTCGCGGTAGGTGTAGTTGCAAGTGGAATCATCGAAAGCGTAGTAACCCAAAGAGGTGTTGAGCACGTCCACGCCTACACTGTCGGCAAACTCCACGGCGGCGGCCCAGTAATCTTGTTCCACCAACTGTTCGGACGATTCGTCCTCGCTGCGCAGCAGCCAATAGGCGGCTTCGGGAGCGGTACCTATATATTCGTTAGGACGGTTGACAGCCATGCAGGAGAGCACGCTGAGGCCGTGCGGACTGGCGGCATAGATGTCACCTTCGGGATTCACGAAGTCTCTCGTCCCAAGGAACTTGATGCCTTGCAGCACGGCGATGCCATCGGCGTTGTGAAACCCCGCGTCTATCACGCCAATCGTCATGCCCGCACCCTTGAAGCCGGCCGCGTGCAGCCGCTCGCCGTGGCTGATAGCTATCTGGGCGGTGGCAGCACCGTACAGCGAATCGGGATGGAGGAGCGTCTCGTTCCTCAGGCTGTCGCGCCACGCGGGGCGGTCGTCTTGTTTGGGTGCCGTCCAGACTTTCCGGACGGCTATCACAAAAGGGAGTGCGGCAATCTCTTCTATCGTTTCGGGGTCGTTGCAGGATACGGTGACGAAGTTCTCCCACTTGCCTCTTGCCACCACATGACAGCCGTGCCGTGCTATCTCGTCGATATAAGGACGGCTTACAGGCAAATCGGTAGAGTCGACGGCAATGCCTTGGCGGGCACGGCGGTCGAGGGCTTCGCGCGAGAGGAAGGCTTCGGGATGGTCCAAGGTACAGTCGGTACCCGCCTTGTCCCTTAAACTGACGCGATACTTCAACGTGTCTTGTTGCGCCCATGCGCCCATGGCAAGGAACAGCGACAAGGTTATACACAAACCGGTTTTATTCATTATAAACGTGTCGTTAATGGGTTAGTACTGGAGACAGGTCAAAGATACGCAAATATCTCTCAAGGCAAGCCTTCATTGCAAAAAAATACGCCTAAAACTTAATCCTGCCCTGCATTTGCAAGTCGGTCTTGCGGTTGCTTGGTATCAAGTCGTTGCCGCTGCTGATGGCATCGCGGTCGCGGTAGCGCGTCTGCCCCGCCTTGAAATAGAACATGAGCCACTTGAAGGGCTCGTAGCGCACCACGGCGGCATAACGCACGCCATGACCGTAATAGCTTGGGGTGGAGAAGGTATAGAGCAGCCCGCGCTCGGCCACGTAGACCCGGCTGTCGTAATCGTCGGTATGGAAGAGCGTGGCTTGTGCCGACAAGGAGAGCTTACAGGGGAAAGTGTAGGCGACCAGCTGGGTGAGTTGCCACCCTTGCGCCGCCGTCTGCTGGGCAAAGCGGGTGTAATCGGCGGTGGTGCGCAGCAACCATGCGCCGGGCGTGTAGTGCAGGCGG
>JAJPYP010000221.1 GCA_021204885.1 Prevotellaceae bacterium | reverse complement strand
AGCAACAACTTCAAGGGGTTGCGGCGCACGAAGAGCGCGGCCACCACGTATTGTAACAGCAGCCAGCCGATGTGCAGCAGGAATATCACCCCGATGATGCTCACGAACGTCAAGAGGATGGAGTAGACCTGCCCTGTGTGCGACATGTTCACGAAGATGCCGAAGATATACAGGGGCAGCAGCGGCAGTATGACCGACTGGATGGTGCGCATGATGATGCGCTTGAAGTCGTTGCACACCGCTTTGAGTGCGAGGCCGTCGGCATAGACAATGCCCAAGCCCAATACGAAAGCCAGTACCAACGCCGTCATCACGCTCATGCAGGGTGGAATGTCTACGGTGAAGTAAGCGCTCACATCGGCCGCCTCGCTTATCTCCTCGATGGGGCTGCCCGGCGTGATGAGCGAGGGGAAACACGTTACGCTGGTGAAGTAGGAGAGGAACCCGGCAAGGAGCGTGGCACCGTAGGCCATCAGTGTGGTGGTCACCAACATCTTCCCCGCCTTCTTGCCTATATCGGCAATGGCAGGCGTAACCAGCCCTAAGATAATCAGCGGAATGATGAAACCCAAGAACTCGCTGAACAGGCCGTTGAACGTCACGAACACCCTTACCACCTCCCGGGGCAGCAAGTTTCCCACACACGTGCCCAACGCGATGGCGATGAGTATACGGCCGAGCAGCCCAATCCTAATCCTTTTCATCTCTTCCGTAGTTACTTGTTCAGCACAAAGATAAGCAAATATCGGGAAGATAAACTATACTTCAAGAAACTGTTATGGGAAAAATGAGTAGCACCGCCGATAACCCTTTCGTCACTTTTCATCCCGACCCTTTCCTTATTTGTAATATTATTCCTATTTTTGTAACGTAAATCAATAAGAACAGTGATGAGGATATTTACAGAACGTACCATAAAGGAGTATTCGGAGCGGCATCCAGAAGCAAAAGCGGCGCTGCAAGATTGGGTCGTCGAAGTAAAACGAAGTGAATGGCATTCATTTGCGGATATAAAGAAGACATTTAACAGTGTAGACTATGTGGGTAACCAGCGATATGTATTCAATATCAAAGGGAATGATTATCGGTTGGTGGTCCTGATTCAATTTACACCTCAATTCGTCTATATAAGATTTATCGGTATGCATAAAGAGTATGAAAGAATTGATTGTTCCACTATATAAACGGTTTATAGGTATGACAAGGATAGAAAACGAGACTCAGTACAGATGGGCGGAGCACCGTGTCGAGGAGCTCCTGCCATTGGTCACTGACAATACACCGACGGATGACCCTAATTACATAGAGATGGTCCTGCTGTCAAATTTGGTTGCCGATTATTGCGACGAACACTATGCAGTGGGAACTCCTACGCTTGTCGATATGATAAAACTGCGTATGTACGAGATGGGATTGACACAAATCGCGCTTTCAAAATTGTTGGGCATCAGTCCGTCGCGTATCAGTGAATACTTGACGGGAAAGAAACAACCGACGCTTGACCAAGCCCGTACTATAAGCAAAAAACTGAATATCGAGCCTGCCATTGTGCTTGGGGTATGATGGTTCGGCATTCTTTAAATGAAAGTGATGAAGATCTGTATGCGACAATTATCGGAATGCCTCCCTGTTGCATGTTCCAAATAAAATGCTTTTCTTTGTGGTGCACGGAAACTTAAAAAACCGGTAGTTTGTATGAATGAGATGACGTTGCGATATACCCTTTTCCCGCCTGTGGGTCCGTTGAAGACGGCATTGCGGTTGCCCGCTTCCAAAAGCATCAGCAACCGCGTGTTGGTGCTGCATGCGTTGGCAAGGGGAAGCGCGGTTCCCGATAATTTGAGCACGTGCGACGATACCCGCGTGATGCTGCGTGCCTTCGCCTCGCCCACCGACGTGGTGGACATCAAGGCGGCCGGCACGGCCATGCGCTTCCTTACGGCCTATTACAGCGTCACCCCGGGCCAGCGGCTGCTCACCGGTACCACCCGCATGCAGCAACGCCCCATCGGCATCTTGGTGAACGCCTTGCGCGGCTTGGGAGCGCAAATCGCCTATACGGGTAAGGAGGGCTATCCACCGCTCTCCATTACGGGTGCTCCTTTGCAAGGGGGCAAGGTGACGCTGGCGGGCAACGTCAGTTCACAATACATATCGGCGTTGCTCATGATAGGCCCCGTGTTGCCCGGCGGTTTGGAACTGCAACTCACGGGCGGCCTTGTGTCGCGCCCCTACATCGACTTGACCTTGCAGCTGATGCGCCGTTTCGGCGCCGCTTGCGGCTGGGAGGGCGAGGGGCAGCGCATTGTAGTGGCCTTCGGCGGATATAAGGACACCCCTTTCTTGGTGGAGAGCGATTGGAGCGCCGCCTCTTATTGGTACGAGATGCTGGCTTTACAGGCGGCGGCTGCCAAGGAAGCGGGGCGCGAGGCCACCGGCAGTGTGGAACTTTTGGGACTCTTCGCCCACAGCGACCAAGGCGACAGCCGCGTGGCGGAACTCTTCGCCCGCTTGGGCGTCGACACCGCTTATACCGACAGTGGCGTGCGCCTTACCAGTGGCGGCACGGCCGTACAAAGCTTTGAAGCCGATTTGGTGGAGGTGCCCGATTTGGCGCAAACCATGGCCGTGACCTGTTGCCTGATGGGCATTCCCTTCCGCTTCACGGGGGTGCAGAGCTTGCGTATCAAGGAGACCGACCGCATCCAGGCCCTTATTTGTGAGTTGCGCAAGTTGGGCTATCGGCTTCAAGCCGAAGAGAGCGGTGTCTTGGCTTGGCAGGGCGGGCGATGCGCGGCCGATGTCGCTCCCGTCATCGCCACCTACGAAGATCACCGCATGGCCTTGGCCTTCGCGCCGGTTTCCCTGCTGTTGCCCGGCATCACCATCGCCCAACCGTTTGTCGTCTCCAAGTCTTATCCCGAATATTGGCGCCACTTGCGCGAGGCGGGCTTCCGCGTGGAGGAGCGCGAAGCATAAATCATCCTTAAAAGAAACGCTTATGTGGATTTTAATCGTCGCTTTGATTGCGCTTGCCGCCGTGGCCGCCATGGCGGGTGCCTTGCGGGGCCGCAAGATGCGGCAAAAGGTAGAGCGTGGCGAGACGATTGAAAAGCCTGTCGTCGTGGTGCCCCCTGTGGAATGCTGCGGACAGCACGAAGTGTGCGAGAAAGAGAGCCTATTAGCGGCAGTCAGCAAGAAGATAGAATATTACGACGACGAAGAGTTGGACGCCTACAAAGGCATCGGCCCCGAGGAGTACACCGACGAGCAGGAGGAGGCTTTCCGCGAGGTGTTCTATACCATGCAGGACACCGACGTGGCCGGCTGGGTGCGCAGCCTGCAATTGCGGGGCGTCGCCTTGCCCGAAAGCTTGAAAGACGAGGTGTTCCTCATCATCGGCGAGCGCCGTATGACACCTATACACAACACACCCTCTTGACCTGCGTATGATGGAAATAACGATACGATCTTTAGATGAGCTTCAAGCGGCCGCCCGCCGTTTCATCGACGCGATGGGCAGCCGCACCGTGTTCGCCTTTTATGGCAAGATGGGGGTGGGGAAGACCACCTTCATCAAGGCGTTGTGCGAGGAGTTGGGCGTGACCGACGTGATTACCTCGCCCTCGTTCGCTATCGTGAACGAGTACCGTTCTGAGCGATTAGGCAAGCCCGTCTACCACTTCGACTTCTACCGCATCAAGAAGATAGAAGAGGTGTATGACATGGGTTACGAGGAGTATTTCTACAGCGATGCCCTCTGCCTTGTAGAGTGGCCCGAAATGGTGGAGGACCTGCTGCCCGAAGACACGGTCAAGGTCACCCTCACGGAAACGGAAAAGGGCATGCGCCGATTATTCCTCTTCCAATGACTCGCCATACTCCAACTCGCCTTGCACGATGAAGAGCACGTCTTCCGGGTCGTATTCG
Organism: Prevotellaceae bacterium; assembly: GCA_021204885.1. The sequence continues at coordinate 3,433 of JAJPYP010000221.1, read as the reverse complement.
CCTATGCCGTCTTTCTTCGCCTCCCCCACGATGAACGCCGCCACCTTCTCCAAGTCCACCTCGATACAGCCGTCGGCATCGGGCTGGGCATCGAGCACGCCGCTGTCGGCATAGTACTCGTCAATCAAGTCGAGGAAGTAGTAAAGCTCGTCGTCGGTGAACTTCTCCTTCAACTCCTGCGGCAGGTAGTTCTTGATGTAGGCTACGGTCTTCTCGTCGTCGAGGTCGTCCTTGAGGAAATCTTCTTCCATTCCCATGACAGTCGTTCTCCTCTTCGTTACAACAAAGCCTCTATTTTGGCCGCCAACGCCGCTTTCGTGGTGGAGCCCACTTGTTTGGCCACCTGCTTGCCGTCCTTGAAGAAGAGGATGGTGGGGATGTTGCGTATGCCGTAGTTGGCGGCCACGTCGTCGTTGTCGTCCACGTTGCATTTGCCCACTACCACACGGCCTTCATATTCGGCCGCTAACTCGTCCACCAAGGGGCTTACCATCCTACAGGGACCGCACCACGGTGCCCAGAAATCCATTACTACAGGTTTGTCGCCTGCCAAGAGTGCCTCGTAATTGGCGTTCGTAATTTCTACTGCCATTGTTCTGAGTATTAATAGTTTATATATATGTTTTCCTAACTTGCCTCCGAAGGGGATGTGTCTTTTGACACATTCTCAAGGGCGGGGCAAAGATAACTAATTAATCCGATAATCAAGGCCGGGATATTCTTTAATGAATGCTAACAATTCACGCCCCACGGATACCTTTACCGGCCGCGATACCAAGTCGAGCGCGATGTTCTCCTCAGGGTCCACCACCTTGAATACGAGCGCCGTCTTGCCCGGGTGCTTTTGACTCATTTGCGCCAACCCGCTGATCAGGTCTTGGTCCAATTGCGGCAACGGGATGCGGATGGTGATCTTCTCGATGAGTTTGTCCTTCACGTTGGGCAGCAACTCCATGGAGGTCACCTTCAATACCGGTTCGTCGGGTTTGCCTTGCCGCATGCGCGGCTGGCAGGTGGCGCGGATGTAAAGGAAGGTTCCCTCGTTCAAGTAGCCTTGGAAGTTCACCCAATCGTTTCCCCAGAAGGGAATCTCGGCCGAACCCGAGTAGTCTTCTATCTTGGCGATGCCGTAAGGGTTGCCGCTCTTGCTGTTGCCGCGCCGCACGCCCGTTACCATGCCGCCCATGGTGATGACCTCGCGCCCCGCAAGCTTGGCCTTGTCTTCTATTTCGTTCATGCGCGTGTTGCAAGCGTGCTCCAATACCACGGCATATTCGTCGAGCGGATGGGCCGAGAGGTAGATGCCCACTAACTCCCGCTCTTGGTTGAGCCGCTCCAAGTCGCTCCACTTTTGTGCGGGCAATATCTCGGGCGTGGCCACCTGCACCATGTTCTCCCCGCCGAAGAGCGAGTGGGCGGCGATGGCCTTGTCGGCTTGATAGCGCATGCCGTAGCGCATGAGCGTGTCCAAGAACGCCTCCCCCTTGGCACCCACGGCAAAGTATTGCTCGCGCCTTAGCTCGGGGAAGCTGTCTAACGCGCCCGCCAGTGCCAGCGACTCCAAGCTCTTGCGGTTGCAGGCGTTCAAGTTGACCCGCTGTATGAAATCGAACACGCCCTTGTAAGGCCCCTCCTTTTTCCGTTCCTCCATGATGCACTGCACGCAGTTGCCGCCCACGCCCTTGATGGCACCCAGTCCGAAGCGGATGTTGCCCTGTGCGGTTACGGTGAACTTCATGTTCGACTCGTTCACGTCGGGGCCCAGCACCTTGATGCCCATGGACTTGCACTCGTCCATCAGCTTGGTGATGTCTGATATGTCAGAGAGGCTTCGGCTCATCGCGGCGGCCATGAACTCCACCGTGTAGTTGGCCTTCAAGTAAGCCGTCTGGTAGGCCAACCAAGAGTAGCACGTGGCGTGCGACTTGTTGAAGGCGTAGGAAGCGAACTTCTCCCAATCGCCCCATATCTTCTCCAATACCTCGGGCTTGTGGCCGTTGCGTTGCCCGCCCGCGATGAACTTGGGCTTGAGCTTGTCCAACTTGTCGCGCTGCTTCTTGCCCATGGCCTTGCGCAACGTGTCCGACTCGCCCCGGGTGAAGTTGGCTAACAAGCGCGAGAGCAACATCACCTGCTCTTGGTAGACGGTGATGCCGTAGGTGTCTTTCAGGTACTTCTCCATCACGGGGATGTCATACACGATGGGCTTGCGTCCCCACTTGCGGTCGATGAAGTCGGGGATGTACTCCATGGGCCCCGGGCGATAGAGGGCGTTCATGGCGATGAGGTCCTCGAAGGTGCTGGGTTGCAGCTCGCGCAAGTACTTCTGCATGCCCGCCGACTCGAACTGGAACGTCCCCACGGTACGCGCGTCGCAGAAGAGCTTGTAGGTGGCGGGGTCGTCCAAGGGGATGTGCTCTATGTCGAGCTCCTCCCCACGGTGCAGGCGTATGTTCTCTAATGCCTCCTTGATGATGGAGAGGGTCTTCAACCCCAAGAAGTCCATCTTTATCAAGCCGGTGTCCTCGATGAGCGAGCCTTCGTATTGGGTGACGAGCACCTTCTCGCCCGAATCCTTGTCGTCGGCCGTGCTCACGGGCACCCAGTCGGTGATGTCGTCCCGGCAGATGATGGTGCCGCACGCATGGATACCCGTGCCCCGCACGTTCCCTTCCAACATCTTGGCATATTTCAAGGTGTCGCGCACCAACGGGTCGGGCGACGACTCGGCTTGGTGCAGTTCGGGCACGTAGGCAATGGCGTTGGCTAAGTTCAGCTTCTTGTCGGGAATGCGGTCGGGCACTAACTTGCTCAAGCGGTTGGCTTCGCTCAGCGGCAGCTTCTCCACCCGCGCCACGTCCTTGATGGCCAGTTTGGCCGCCATGGTGCCGAAGGTGATGATGTGCGCCACCTTCTCCTGTCCGTATTTGTTCGTCACCCAGCGCAACACGTCGCCCCGTCCGTCGTCGTCGAAGTCCACGTCGATATCGGGCAGGGAGATGCGGTCGGGGTTCAGGAACCGCTCGAACAGCAAGTCATATTTGATGGGGTCTATCCGTGTGATGCCCAAGCAGTAGGCCACCGCCGAGCCGGCCGCCGACCCACGTCCAGGCCCCACCGATACATGCAGCTCGTTGCGTGCCGCGCTGATGAAGTCCTGCACGATGAGGAAGTAACCCGGGAAGCCCATCGTCTTCATGATGTACAGCTCGAAGTTCAGCCGCTCCTTGAGTTCCGGACTCAACGGGTCGCCATACACCTGCTTGGCCCCGTCGAAGGTGAGCTTGGCCAAGTAGTCGGCCTCCAACTTGGTGCGGTACAGCTTCTCGTAGCCGCCCAACCGCTTTATCTTGGCCATAGCCTCCTTTTCATCGAGCACCACCTTGCCGTTCTCGTCGCGCGTGAACTCGTCGAAGAGGTCTTGCTCGGTGAA
>JAJPYP010000060.1 GCA_021204885.1 Prevotellaceae bacterium | reverse complement strand
GCGCCATCCCCATCGGCGGTGTGGTAGCCGCGCTTGCCACCGGCAACACCTGTATATTGAAGCCCGCCACCGTGGCCGCACCCGTAGCCAAGCTCTTCGCCAAGGCCTTCTTTGAAGCCGGCGTGCCCAAAGAGGCGTTGCAGGTCATCATTACCGACCGCCCCGCATTGAAGAAACTCACTTCAAGCCCCGTGGTAAAGCACATCATCTTGACCGGCGGTACCGATACCGCACAGCAAATCGCACGCCAAACGCCCACCACGCCGCTCAGTGCCGAGACCGGCGGCAAGAACGTCATGATCTTGACCGCCAGCGGCGACCGCGACCACGCCATCATGAACGCCGTGCAGAGCGCCTTCGGCAATGCAGGGCAGAAGTGCTCCGCCTGCTCGCTCTTCATGGTAGAGAAGAGCGTCTACAACGACCCGCTCTTCATGTCCAAGCTCAAGGATGCCGCCACCAGCTTCAAGGTGGGCGGCGTATGGAACGCAGGCAACAGCTGCGGCCCCATGATTACCAACGCCAACGAGAAGCTTCAGAAGGCCCTCAACTTGGAACCGGGCGAAGAGTGGCTCGTGGCACCGCGCTTCCTCGACGAGAAGAAGTACATCATGGCACCCACGGTGAAGATAGGCGTGAAGCCCGGCAGCTACACCTTCCAGACCGAGCTCTTCGCCCCGCTCTTGGGCGTTGTGCCCGTGGCCGATTTGGCCGAAGCCATCAAGCTTGTCAACTCCCTGCCTTACGGCCTTACCAGCGGTCTCCAGTCGCTCGACGAGAAGGAGCAGCGCACGTGGAAGAACAGCATCATGGCCGGTAACCTCTACATCAACCGCGGTATCACGGGCGCCATCGTCAACCGCCAGCCCTTCGGCGGCATGAAGCTCAGTGCCTTCGGTGGCGGTATCAAAGCCGGCGGCCCCAACTACTGCACCTCGTTCTTGAAGATTACCGACAAGCCCGGTGCCATTACCGACTGGCGTGCCGACTATGCCAAGGCCTACGAAGAAGAGTTCAAGCACGCCCGCGACTGGAACAACCTGCACGGCGAGCAGAACCTGTTCCGTTACCTGCCCTTGAAGAGCATGGTACTGCGCGTCTTCGAAGGCGACAGCGCCGAGGCCGTCAGCCAAGTGGAGTATGCCGCCAAGCTCGTGGGCACGCCGCTCACCATCAGCGTCAGCAAGGCACAGGCAGCCATTGTAGGCAACGTCACCGACGCCACCATCCGCTACGAAGAGTTCGACGAGTTCTTGGGAGAGATAACCGCCTACGAGCGCGTGCGTGTCATCACGCCTGGCGTGCCCTTGAAGTTGCTCGAGGAGGCCGCCGCGAAAGACAAGTACATCGCCCAAGGCAAGCCGCTGGCTTGCGGGCGCATCGAGCTCATCCACTACATCAAGGAGCAGAGCATCGCCTTCGAGTATCACCGTTACGGCAGTATCATCGAGAAGCCCGCGGTGGAATGACTCGACTCGTTTGTAAGCAAGCGGGCGCGTGACCGACACCCCTCGATATAACGGGAGCATGCCTTTCGAGGCATGCTCCCGTTTTTATCTATAAGAGACAAGCACTGTTATCCGCAGTTCTACGGAAGCGCTTCGATAAGTTCTACGGAAGCGCTTCGATAAGATCTATGGAAGCGCTTCGATAAGGTCTATGGAAGCGCTTCGATAAGACCTCATCAATACATTCCATACGGCCTCCGAAGTGCTATATTCAAGTTTCGACACATCCCCGTGTTAGAACGCCTCGGTCATATTGAAGTAGAAGAGGGTCTGCTTGTTGATGGTGTTGCGGCCTATATCCAAGCGCACGTTCATACGCGGCTGCACCTCGATGCGCAGCCCCGCGCCGAAGTTGGGAAGCACCCCTTCAATCTTCACCATGGTGGGACCCATGAAGCCGCAGCCTGCCCAAGCGGTGAAGCCCAAATGGCTGGCGAGCCGCTTGAGCTTCGTCTCCTTGTCGGTATTGAACATCTGGCGGTACTCTACCACCGCGATGTGCGAGGACTTGTCGCGGTACTGGCCGTTGTAGTAGCCGCGCAGGTCGTAGGGCGAGCCGGTGAGCGCGTATTGCGTGAGCGGCACCTTGCCGAAGACGTTCTGCGTCTGTGCCGTCCAAGCGATTACCTTGCGGTTGCCCACCGATTTGTATTGCCGGTAGTCCAATTCCAAGCGGTAGTAGTTGCAGTCGCCGCCGAATATCTTGCTGTAGGCCACGCCACGGAAGTCCACATAGACGCCTTGGTAAGCGTTGGCCGGCACGTCGCGGCTGTCATACGTGAGCAGGAAGCCCAAGCCCGAACTCACCTTCTTGTAACCGTTTGCCGTGCCGCCGGCAGCCTTGTAGGATGCTTCTTCTACCAAGCCATCAGCCGGCTTCTTCATGTGGTCGTAGCTGAAGTCGATTTGCGGGCCGGCGAAGATGTTGCTTGTACCCAGACGGAACAGAAACCAAGGGTTGAGCTGCATGCCGCTGAAGCGGTACCAGCTGGTGGAGTCGCTACGCACGTAGTCGCGGTTCTCGTGGTAGCCTATGCCGTAAAAGTTGTCCTCCGTGTTCTTGTAGGTCACCTTGCCGAAGATGCGGAAGCGGTCGCCCTTGAAGAACAGTTGCGGCTTCACCGACATGTTCAAGCCCCCCTTGAACATGAAGGCGATGGCGAAGGGAAGCACCGAGCGTTGCTGCCCCAAGTCGTGTGGGTTCATGCGGAACGTCATCAAGGCACTGCCGCCGATGAGAAAGCCGAAATCGGGGGTATAGCTGGGTCCACCTATGATATTATAGTGTAAGTTCCGCTCGGCCACCTTCTGCTTGTGCAGTTCCTTCTTCGTAAGGGTAGAGAGGCTGTCGGTCTGCACGTCCGTAAGCGTGTCGGTCCAGTCGATGCTTCCCGCCTCTTGCGTGTGCGCCGTCTGCAAGAAGAGCGGAGCGAACAGCAGAAGCGTGAGCAGGCACAGGGGTATCACACACAATCCTCTCCTGTTCCGATTACCTTGTATCATCTCATCGGCCAAGTGCGGTTTTGCAGTGCTATTGCAGTCTATGTGTAAGAATCTCATTGTCATTGCCGACATCACTGCGGTGAGGGCTTCCCTGTCGTTTGCTTTCCCTACCGGATGATAACCGTCGGTCGCGTGCAAAGTTACACATTTTTCTTTTCCCTGCAAATCCAACCCCATTTCTATCGCATCTTGTTTGCTTATATGGAAACATAACGCTATCTTTGCATTACTAAACCGATGAAAACTATGGAACTTAAGTTTAGAATAGAGTATTTGGATGACGCGCTCTCTTTTTTAGAGGAACTTCCCGAAAAGGCACGTGAAAAGATAAGCAATAATATATTGAAAGTCATGTGTTATCACGATAAAGACCTTTTTAAGAAATTGAAAGGTTCAGAGATATGGGAGTTCCGGACACTTTATACAGGGGTAGCTTACAGGTTGTTCGCTTTTTGGGATACAAGTGAGGAGACCTTGGTCGTGGCCACTCATGGTATTGTGAAGAAGACATGGAAAGTTCAGAAGAAAGATATAGCGAAGGCGGAAGCGATAAGGAAAGCATATTTTCAACGTAAAAACAAATAGTATAATGAGACAGCTTGGTGATATGAAGATATACTCTCACGAGGAGATGTTGGACCGTGTATTGGGTATAGATACGCCTGCAAGGCAGCGGTATGAAGAGAATAAGAAGGCTTTTCTTATGGGCGAAGCCATCAAAGAGGCGCGGCTTTCAAAGCACTTGACGCAAGAGCAGTTGGGTGAACTCATCGGGGTGAAACGTTCGCAGGTATCGAAGATAGAAAATGGGCATAATCTTACTTTTACTACACTGGCCAAGGTGTTCAAAGCTTTGAACATAACCGCTTTCTTAGAAATGACAGGGGTAGGTAAGGTGGCGCTTTGGTAGAGAATACCACCTTTTGTACATTACATTTCCCCATTGGCGATGCCGCTTCTTTCGTTTGTCGATGCCCAAGCAAAAAAACGGGGTTTTTGTAGGGATTATAAAATGGAATCAATATCTTTGCCACGCAATCAATATAGAAACAAAGATGATGAAACAGTTTAAATTATTTGCTTTAGTCTGCACCTTGTTATTGGGTACCACGCTCACATCGTGCCTCGACAGCGACGACAGCACACAAGCTAACGTTGTCTATGGCTATGTAAAGGTAATGTACGGCAGTTACTTCCAGGACGCATCGGGTAACACATTCTATCCCACCAGTGCCTCTTTGGCATCGGTGACCGCATCCGGTTTTGATATTTACAATACCAATATCGCCTACATCTACGGTACGTATGAGATAGACGAATCAGGTAATTATATCTTCTCGCTTACCTCAGCCTATTCTATCGATGCACCAGTAAGCATCGTTTATGAAGACGGGAACGATGTGACGGAAACAGCACCTGTTGTCTCCTTGTCATTCACAGTTACCCAATACAATTATGATTATCAGTATAGTCCCGGTTGGTTTGACAGCACTTCGCTGCTCGTGCCCATCAAATTCCACATGACCTCTAACGATAGCTTCATGTCTTCACACAGTTTCACCATGGCGTTCTATCCCGAAGAGATAGAAGAGGGCGACACCGTCCTGACCATCTACCTGCGGCACGACCGCAGCAATGATGTGGGTTACGATGCCTACGGTTGGGGTGAGTTTGCCTACAACTTGAGCAACGTATTGGCCTATTACACCAACTACTCCGGCAACAGCAAGCCCTCTACCGTGGTCATCAAGGACAAAGAGAACGACAGTTCCATTGACTTGGACAACGAATACACCAAGGAGAACAGCTACGCCATCGCCTATAATTATTAAAGTATAGTGGACTACAAGGCGTTATTCCATATCGCCAAGCTACTGATTTCCTCCCCGGCACGCGCGTGGGAGGAAATTTCTTTGGAAGACCGTAGGCGTGTATTCACGCTCTTCGTCTATCCCATGATAGGACTGTGCGGGCTATCGGTCTTCATAGGCTCGCTTATCATCGTGGGGTGGAGCGGGCCGCAGAGTTTCCAGTATGCCATGACGCGCTGCTGTGCGGTGGCGGTGTCGCTCTTCGGCGGTTACTTCCTCGCCGCCTACCTTATCAACGGCATGCGCGTGCGCTTCTTCTCGGGAGAGAACAACCTGCCTTTGGCGCAACAGTTTGCCGGCTATGCCTCGGTGATACTGTTTCTCATCAAGATTGTGGTGGGCGTGTGGCCCGACTTCAACATCATGGCCCTGCTGCTCCAGTTCTACACGCTCTATGTGGTGTGGGAGGGCAGCCGGGTGTTGTTGAAGGTAGACGACAAGAGCCGCTTGCAGTTCACCGTCTTGGCCTCCTTGGCGCTGCTGGCTTGTCCCTTCGTGATACAGATAGTGTTCGACAACTTGGTGAGCCTGCTTAACTGACCTATTCCTGCCATGACAACCGCCGACGGATGAAGCTGACACCCATAAACATCAAGAACAAGCGTGCCACGTTCGATTACGAACTGCTCGACACCTACGTGGCGGGCATTGTGCTCACGGGCACGGAAATCAAGTCCATCCGCTTGGGCAAGGCCGGCTTGACAGATACCTATTGCTACTTCTCGGGCGGCGAGTTGTGGGTAAAGAACATGCACATTGCCGAGTATTCCTACGGCTCCTACAACAACCATGCCTCGCGGCGCGACCGCAAGCTGCTGCTCCAGCGCAAGGAGTTGCAGAAGTTGCAACGCCAGTCGGCCGACCCGGGCTTCACCTTGGTGCCGGTGCGTCTCTTCATCAACGAGCGGGGCTTGGCCAAGTTGGTGATAGCCCTGGCCAAGGGTAAGAAGGAGTATGACAAGCGGCAGACGTTGAAAGAGAAGGAGGACAAGCGGGAGATGGACCGCATGTTCAAGAAGTAGTCTTATATAAGTGTTTCGGGGGTTATGACGGGTACATTGGAAGCATTGGTTCGCGAACGTATCTTGGTGTTGGACGGTGCCATGGGTACCATGATACAATCTTGCGGCTTGGCGGAACAGGACTTCCGAGGCGAGCGCTTCGCCCATGTGCCGGGGCAGTTGAAGGGCAACAACGACTTGCTTTGCCTTACCCGCCCCGACATTATCGCCGACATTCACCGCCGTTACTTGGCCGCCGGTGCCGACATCATCGAGACCAATAGCTTCAACGCCACTTCCATCTGCATGGCCGACTACCATGTGGCCGAGCACGTGCGCGAGATAAACCTTGCCGCCGCCCGCTTGGCACGCCAAGAGGCCGACAAGTACACCCGCCTAACACCCCACAAGCCTCGCTTTGTAGCCGGTTCCGTAGGCCCCACGAACAAGACTTGCTCCATGAGCCCCGACGTGAACGATCCCGCGTTGCGGGCGTTGACTTTCGACACGCTTGCCGCCGCCTACGTGGAGCAGATGACCGCTCTATTGGAGGGTGGTGTGGACGCGCTGCTCATGGAGACCGTCTTTGACACGTTGAATGCCAAGGCTGCCCTTTATGCCGCCGAAGAAGCCATGCGGCAGGCAGGCAGGCGGGTGCCGCTGATGCTCTCCATTACCGTGTCCGACACGGCCGGGCGCACCCTTTCGGGGCAGACGCTCGAAGCGTTGCTTGCCTCGGTGGCCCATGCCCCGCTCTTCTCCATCGGGCTGAACTGCTCTTACGGCGCACGCTTGTTGAAGCCCATCTTGGAACGGTTGGCCGCGCGTGCACCTTATTATATATCGGCCTATCCCAATGCCGGCTTGCCCGACAGCTTGGGGCGTTACGACCAGACGCCCGACGAGATGGCACGTGAAGTGGAACCATACGTTGCCGAGGGCTTGGTCAACATCCTTGGCGGTTGCTGTGGCACGACGGACGAATACATCGCCCGCTTTGCGAAGTTAGTACAAGGGGCTGCGCCACACCGTCCGGCCGCAAAGCCCCAGACGCTGCAACTCTCGGGCTTGGAACTGTTGGAACTCACTCCCGAGGTGAAGTTCGTCAATGTGGGCGAGCGGTGCAATGTGGCGGGCTCGCGCAAGTTCCTGCGGCTCATCAACGAGAAGAAATACGACGAGGCGCTTGTCATTGCCCGCCGGCAAGTGGAGGACGGGGCGCTGGTCATCGACGTGAACATGGACGACGGACTACTTGACGCACGCGCCGAGATGGTCACCTTCCTGAACTTGATTGCCTCAGAACCCGATATTGCCAAGGTGCCCGTTATGCTCGACTCTTCCAAATGGGAGGTTATCGAGGCGGGCTTGAAGTGCTTGCAAGGCAAGTCTATCGTCAACTCCATCTCCCTCAAAGAAGGAGAGGAGAAGTTCTTGGCGCATGCGCGTGCCGTGAAGCGCTACGGTGCCGCCGTCATCGTGATGGCTTTCGACGAGCAAGGACAGGCCGATACCTACGAGCGGCGCATCGCCGTTTGCCGGCGGGCTTACAAGCTCTTGGTGGAGCAGGTGGGCTTCAATCCCCACGACATCATCTTCGACCCCAACGTGCTTGCCATCGCCACCGGCATGGCCGAGCACGACAATTATGCGGTCGACTTCATACGCGCCAC
>JAJPYP010000010.1 GCA_021204885.1 Prevotellaceae bacterium | reverse complement strand
TCGGGCTTTCGTTTGACAGCTTGATGAACAACTTGCGTGTAGCCACGCCTACCGGTGAGCTTACTTTGGCGGGGCTGCTCTTTTTCGGGCAGCATCCGCAACGATACAGGCCTGTGTATTGCATCAAGGCGGTGGCTTTTTATGGCAACAGCATTGCCGGCACTGCTTATCGCGACAGCCGCGACTTGACAGGTACCATTCCCGAATTGTTTGACGCGGCCATGCGTTTCCTTGATGTGAACTTGCACCATGTGCAGCACGGGCAGCCGTTCAACAGCCTTGGTGTGTGGGAAGTGTCGAAGATTGCCTTGGAGGAGATGGTGCAGAATGCGCTCTGCCACCGGGAATACATCAAGCAAGCCCCCATACGCTTGCTCGTCTTTGACAACCGCATTGAGATTGTAAGCCCGGGCGTCTTGCCCGACGGCTTGACCGTTGAAGAGATAAAGTTGGGCAACACGGCGCAACGCAATCCGTTGATATGTACTTTCTGCACCCGTACCATGATTTATCGTGGTCTTGGTTCGGGCATTATCCGTGCGTTGGGTGAAGGAGATGAGATTGAGTTCATCAATGACGAGCTGGGCAACCAGTTTAAAACCATTATCAAGCGGAAACAGGTAGAGACTGCGGCAAGCGATAAATTAGATAAAGCCGGCGATAAACCGAGTAATATCAGCGATAAAACTGATATAGCAAGCGATAAAACTGTTATAGCAAGCGATAAACCTGATATAGCAAGCGATAAAACCGATGTAGCAAGCGATAAATCCAAGTTCTTTGTTTTGGTAAGCGATAAATTATCATTAAGTCCGTTTCATCCCAATAACACGATTATGGGAGAAGATGCTATACAAAATATGGTGAATACGCTCCTGTTCTTAAGCGATCACCCGCTATCAAAGAGTGAAAGTGTTGCAACCTATTTAGGATTATCTAAACAGGCTACAAGGGTTTATCTTCAAAAGCTTGCCGAACTTGGTATTATTGACGCAAACGGTTCCAACAAAAACCGCACATATAGCATGAAAGAGCATGGAAAAGACAATGAATAACCAACATATAGTTTGGCACACGGACGTGCTGATGAAACAACTCATAAGTTATGCCGTGGGTTGCATGATGGGGCGTTACCGCCTTGACCGGAAGGGACTGGCCATTGCCCATCCCGACGCTACGGCCGAAGAGATTGCCCCATACGAGGTGAATGGCGGCAAGTTCGAGATAGATGAAGATGCCATTATCCCTCTTATGACGCAAGACTCGCCGTTCCATGACAATGCCACGGTGCGTTTCAATGACTTCTTGCGCTTGGCTTTCGGGGCCGACACGCTGACAAAGAACTTGAACTATGTGGAGCAGCAGTTGGGCAAAAGCATAGAGGAGTATATGATGAAGGACTTTTGGAACGACCACAAGCGTATGTACCAGAACCGTCCCATCTACTGGTTGTTCCAGTCGAGGCGGGGCGCGTTCCGTTGTATAACCTACATGCACCGCATGAACCGGTTTACCGTGCAGCAGATACGCGAGAACTACTTGTTAAGGCAGATAGACTACTTAAAACAACGCATGGACGACATGAAACCCCGCATGGCCGAACTGAATGTGTTGGAACGCAGGCAGCTCGCCCGTTTTCAGCGGGATTTGGAAGATTGCCAAGAGTATGACTTGCGCCTGCATGATGTGGCCAACCGACAGATTACTTTCGACTTGGACGACGGAGTGATGAAGAACTATGCCCTCTTCGGCGACGTGTTGGCCCGGTTATAGTTACATAGTAAAAAGGATATAGGGAAAATGATGACAATAAGGCAAAAGATATACCAGTACTTTGCAACGTCGCCCTCGCTGCGTGTACTCTTTGTATTCGATGGCTTGGGATTGCTGCGAGATGATATGGAGAAAGATACGACAACGTGGGAAGAGGGGTATGTGTATCACGTGTTTACCGGAGACTGGTTTACCATGAAAGTAAAGTTGGCCACCGAGTGGGCCGACAAGAAAGTGGTGTTGCTGTTCGACGGCAAGTATGGTGAGCCTAATCGGAATGACCAAGAGTCGTGCCGCAACTTCCCGTTGATGAGTGTATTGGAGGCAAACATCGTGTTTCACGAGCAGGACGAGGCCGCTTTTATGGACCAACGGCACATTCCGGCGGCGTATGCCGGCTTCGTGCGCCGGCATATCAGCGAGTTGTTGCGCGAGAAGTTCGACCGTATATTGTCGCCCTTTTATGGAACGCCTTCTTTCTCGTTCGATGTGGCTTACCGTGGCATCATCTCTGCTTATATGGAGAGTACGGGGTTGATGGAGTGGCATCAGATAATCGCGCGGCTCATCATTATGTGCGTCAACGCGCCACAAAAGGCAGGCGCATTTTTCAAACGGATCACCGGCAATAATAATATAGCGAAACCTGATATAGCCACATGTTTGAATGACAAGTTGCTGGAATTGTGCGGGCAGACTTTCGCCGCCAATACAGAGCACAAGATGCGGGCCGTGGCTGAATCGTTGAAATACAACGCCATTACGCAGAAGCTTGGCGTGGATACGGCCGATCCTTATAAAGCATTGAAACTTGGCCATATCGTGCAGGTGCAGGCCGTAGCCAACTTGTTGAATGCCATCCGCGACAACGAGCGGCTCGAGGCACAGTTTGAACCTGCTTTCGAGGCGTTGGGCGCCAATATCAGGGAAAAGGTTATCGTCGACATTTATGGTGCCGATGCCGACTATGGTTATTGGCCGGAAGAGATGTGCCGCTTGGTAGTGGCCCGTGTGGTGGAAAATGCCCTGATGAGCAATCCTGCCTACGTGATAGAGCGGCTAAGCTTTATACAGAAGTACATTGCCGCCGACAGTGTACTGATGAAGAAGGTATGTTTTTTATTGGTATCGGCCCGTTATTACGGGAAACGCAATGGTATAGGCAGCTTGCGCCTGAACACGCCCGACTGTTATATTCAACGGTACATCTCTGAATTCTACCTGCTCGACCAATACTATCGTCAAGCGGTGGGCGCGTTCACGGCACTTGGAATAGGCGAGGCCTCACCCAAGATAGAGGAGATTAAGAAGGGGCTCGACCAAAACTATGCGACCATTACCTGTAACCTGAACTTGGAATGGATACGTTGCATAGAAGAGAAAGGAGCCGGCTTGGGCAGTGTGACCGGCATACAGCGGCAAGGCGATTTCTACCTCAACCACATAAAGCCCTTGCGTAACAAGGTGGCTGTCATTGTTTGCGACGCTTTGCGCTATGAATTGGCTGAAGAGCTTATCAGGCAACTGCAAGGCATGAAGCATGTGGCTTCGTTGATGCCGGTCTTGGCCATGCTTCCCACTGAAACGAAATACGGCAAGCCGTCGCTCTTGCCGCACAAAACGTTGCGTTGTACGGGCATTGATCTTGAAGTGGACGGGAAGGTGTTGGACAGCACGCCGCTACGCACCGCACAGTTGCAAAGGTATAACGACAAGGGGGTGTGTATAGATTATCAAACGTTGTTGAGTTTGGATGCGCGGAAGGAACGGCGCAACGTATTCAAGAACCAGCTTGTGTATATCTTCCACAACACCTTGGACGAGATGGGACACAATTGTTCGGCAAAGACTTTCACGTCTGCCTGCAAAGACACGTTGGAGGAGCTGAGGCAATTAGTGGGGTATATACACGATACAGGCAACGTTACCGATGTGTTTATCATCTCCGACCACGGCTTCTTGTACAATGACCAAGTGTTTGAGCAGAAGGACAAACAACGGGTGGAGGATGTTTGCGTGGAGAGCAAGTCGCGTTATTACATTACGACTTCAGGCGAGAACAGGCAAGGCATCACAAAGTTCGCGCTATCCAAGGTGTCGCCTATGGAGGGTGATTATTATGTGGGTGTACCCATAGGTACGAACCGTTTGGCCGCGCCGTCGGGTGGTTACGAGTTCGCTCATGGCGGTGCTTCCTTGCAGGAATTGGTCATACCTATTATATATAGCAAGTACAAGCGCGAGAATGAGAAAGAGAAGGTGGGTGTGGAAGTGCTTGAGTCGGCCTTGCACATTGTGTCGAGCCGTTTGAAAGTGCACTTGGTACAGAAAGAGGCGGTAGATATGGATAGAATGGAGCGTAAGATTGTTTGCGGGCTATACCGGGATAATGTTCCCGTATGCAGCCCGCGCACGCTCACGCTTGACTATACGGATAACGAGCCGAGGTTGCGCACGGTGGAACTTGATTTCCTGTTGCCGACGGGCGAGGGTGGAGGTATACTTCAGTTCAAGGTCTTTGACAAGGACGATGAACACAATGCGCTCGTATCAGTTAACGTGATTAATAATACCCTGATAGAACAAGACGATTTCTAAGTTATGGAAGCTTTGCAAGAGAAGATATTGAGATGCTTTATGGGGAAGGTAGTCCGCAAGGATTTGGCTTTCTTGGTAAGAGGCAATTTACCCGTGCCTACTTACGTGTTGGAGTATTTGCTTGGACAGTATTGCGCCAGTGAGGATGAACAGGTGATTGCCGAAGGCATAGAGAAGGTAAAGACGGTTATACGGAATAATTATATCAACCGTGCCGAGGCCGACATTATCAAGGGACGTATCCGTGAGCGGGGCTCATATACCGTCATCGACAAGGTAACGGCCATGCTCAATGACAAACAAGACCAGTATGAGGTGAGCTTTGCCAACCTTGGATTGGTCAAGATTCCAATTGGTGACGCCGTTATTCGTAGGAATCCTAAGTTGTTGAGTGGAAACGGCGTGTGGAGCATCGTCAAGATAAACTACCTGCAAGGTGAAGATGTGCGCATGCGTTGGGAGATACAGTCGCTCAAACCCATACAGATTTCAAGCGTCGACATTGACGAGTATGTAAAGCAGCGCAAGGAGTTCACTACCGATGAATGGATGGATTTCCTTATTCATACCGTAGGGTTGAACCCCGAACCGTTGAACCGCCGTGAGAAGTTTATCGTGCTTGCCCGTCTGCTTCCACATGTGGAGAACAATTTCAACTTGGTGGAACTTGGCCCCAAAGGTACAGGCAAGAGCCACGTTTACCAAGAGTTCTCTCCCTATTCCGTGTTGGTAAGTGGCGGCGATGTGTCTTCGGCGCGTCTGTTCGTGAAGATGTCGGGCAATAAGGAATTGCTTGGATTGGTGGGCTATTGGGATGTAGTGGCTTGGGATGAGTATGAGCAAAAGCCCCATCGCTCCATTGAGGCTAAATTGGTGGACACCATGCAGAATTATCTCGCCAACAAGTCGTTCAACCGGGGTAAGGCTACCCATGAGGCAACGGCATCCATGGTCTTTGTGGGCAATACGAAGCACACGGTGCCTTATATGTTGAAGAACTCTCACTTGTTCGAGTCTATTCCGGTTGATTTCTTGCAGACGGGAGCGTTCCTTGACCGTATGCACCTCTACAATCCCGGCTGGGAGGTGAAGGTGTTGAAGAAGAACTCGTTCAGCACGGACTTCGGCCTTATTACCGACTACATCTCGGCCGTATTGCACGAGATGCGCGGCCTGGACTTCTCCGGCCATTTGGCTACGTATGCCAAGTTTGACGGGTCGCTTTCAGAACGCGACCACAATGCCATTCGCAAGACATTCTCGGGCTTGTATAAGTTGTTGTATCCCGATGGGAACATTACTGCTGAAGAAGCCAAGGAATTGATAGACTTTGCCGCCGAGTGCCGTAAGCGTGTGAAGGACCAACTTTATATCATAGATAGTACTTTCCGTGCCGAGCCTGCCGACTTTGTATATAAATGGCTTGCTACGGGCGAGGATGTGGTCGTGGAAACATTGGAGAACATTGAGTATAACCACAAGTTGGATATGGAACAGGCGGTGGATGGCGGACATGATGTGGAAGTGACGCAGCCGCAAATGGCGGTTGCAGACCGGATGCCTCGTCCACGCATCAACCGGTTGGCTGCAAAGGTGGTGCATATTCGTGAGAACCAAAGTGGCGTCTGCTTCAAGAATCTTTTTGGAGAATACTTGAAGGGCGCCAAGGATATCAAGTTGGTGGATTCGTATATCCGCTTGCCTTATCAGTTTGACAACTTGGTTGAGTTCTTACAGGTTATTGTCGACATGAACCAGAATGGAGAAACGGTAAAGGTGCATGTAAGCACGGATACCGACAGCGACGAGAAAGCGGCCGAGGCCATAGACAATTTCAATGACCTTGTAGACGACCTCGCTCCATTGGGCATCGCGTTGACATACGACTTTGAGGCTGCGCACGACAGGAGCATTACAACCGATACCGGTTGGTATATCAGCATGGGGCGTGGCCTTGATATTTATGACCGCATCAACTCGCGTTACTCTTTGGCCCGTCAGAACCCGTCGCTTCGTCGTTGTAAATCGTGTGACATTCAGTTCAACCGGGCGGCAGATGTGATAAACCCGGGCAATCATGAGGGAGGGGAGCCAAATGATACTCTATACCTTACCATCAAGCAAGAATATTTCGATGAGATTATGGCCGGCAATAAGGTGGAAGAGTTCCGCGAGATAAAGGATACCACATGGAAGCGGTATTGTGATGGCTTGAATCCGGATTGTACCACGGCGGGCGAGGAATATGATTTCTTCTCCTATAACAATGGCCGGTTTCCCTTTTTACCGAAGCGATACAAGTACCTTAAACTCGCTGTGGGGTACAATAAAGACCGCGATTGGGCTATTGTAGAGACCGACGGCACGCGCTTCATTCTTGAGGAGTCCAAGCCTGAAGAGAATATAGGCATTTGGGTAATAGCCTATCATATAGGTAACATAGTGGAAGTGCATAAGAATAAATGACTTGAAAAAATAAACGGCTTTGTGATTGGAAGGCACGTGTTTTTTCCTTATCTTTGAACATGTATAAACTTTAAGCTGTACCGTATGGAAACATTACTCTTTTGGATTGTACCTGTCGCCGCCTTGTTGGCGTTGGTATTGGCATGGTATTTCTACAAGCAAATGATGCGTGAAAGTGAAGGCACGCCCACGATGGAGCGAATCGCGTCGTATGTGCGTCGTGGGGCGATGTCTTATTTGAAACAACAGTACAAGGTGGTAGGGATGGTCTTCATCGCCTTGGTGGTTCTCTTTTCCGTGATGGCGTATGGATTCAACCTGCAAAACCACTGGGTGCCCGTGGCATTCCTTACCGGCGGTTTCTTCTCCGGCTTGTCGGGCTTTTTGGGCATGAAAACGGCTACTTACGCTTCGGCCCGTACCGCCAACGCAGCCCGCAAATCGTTGGACAAGGGGTTGCGCGTGGCATTCAGAAGCGGTGCCGTGATGGGATTGGTCGTTGTGGGATTGGGCTTGCTCGACATCTCTTTCTGGTATGTCTTGTTAGACCACTGCATTCCGGCCGACGTGCTGAATCCTGCCGCCAAGCTGTGCGTGATTACCACCACGATGCTTACCTTCGGCATGGGTGCCAGTACCCAAGCCCTGTTTGCCCGTGTGGGTGGAGGTATCTACACGAAGGCGGCCGATGTGGGTGCCGACTTGGTAGGTAAAGTGGAGGCCGGCATTCCCGAAGACGACCCGCGCAACCCCGCCACCATTGCCGACAACGTGGGCGACAACG
>JAJPYP010000052.1 GCA_021204885.1 Prevotellaceae bacterium | reverse complement strand
TGTTGAAGATGCCGTCGTGGGCGATGAACGCCTTGAAGCGCTTGTCGTGGTGTCCTGCCAGCCAATAGACCGAGAAACCGCCGAAGCTGGCGCCCACGCATCCCAAGTGGTCCTTGTCCACGTAAGGCTCTTTGGCCACTTCATCGATGGCGGTAAGGTAGTCCTTCATGCACTGTCCGCCGTAGTCGCCGCTAATCTCTTCGTTCCATTCCACACCGAAGCCCGGCATGCCGCGACGGCACGGCGCCACGACGATGTAGTCGTTTGCCGCCATGATTTGGAAGTTCCAGCGGTAGCTCCAGAACTGGCTCACGGCACTCTGCGGCCCGCCTTCGCAATAGAGCAGCGCGGGGTATTTCTTCGAGGCGTCGAATTCAGGCGGATAGATAACCCACGTGAGCATCTGCTTGCCGTCGGTAGTGGTAATCCAGCGCGCTTCCACACGCCCCGGCTCCAACTGGTCGTATATGGCTTGGTTCTCGAAGGTAAGCTGGCGGGCGTTGGCATACGTTCCCTCTTCTACATCGGTGTTTACGGCATATAGCTCGTCGCCCATGCTCATGGAGTGGCGCATGGCCACTATCGCGTCACCGCACAAGGCAAGCGAGGCATAGTCGTGCACGCCCTCGGTGAGGCGCGCGAGGCGGCCGTTCTCTTCCAAGTCCACACGGTATATCTGGGTGGTGCCTTGCCACACGCCCGTGAAGTAGATGCCGCTTGATTCTTTGTTCCAAATGAAGGCCTCCACGTTCGACTCGAAAGCCCGGCTTGCGAAGCGTTTCTCGCCGGTCTCGAGGTTCATCACAAAGAGACGGTTCAAGTCCGATTCATATCCGTCGCGCTCCATGCTTAGCCACGCGATGTAGCGGCCGTCGGGCGAGTACTGCGGGTTGGTGTCGTAACCCATGTTCTCCGGGGTGATGTCCGTGGTCTCCTTTGTATCTATATTATATAGGTAGATGTCCGAGTTGGTGGAGAGGGCATACGCCTTGCCCGTCAGCTTGCGGCAAGTGTAGGCCACTTGCTTGGAATCGGGGCTCCAAGCCAACTGTTCCATACCGCCGAAGGGCTTCATGGGGCTTTCGTATGGCTCACCCTCCAATATGTCTTGCACGTTCTGGATGCCCGTTCCGTCGAAGTCGGCCACGAAAGGATGGGGCGCGCCCGTCACCCATTCGTCCCAATGCTTGTACATCAAGTCGGTGATGACGCGTCCGCTGGCTTGGGGCAGGTCGGGATATTTCTCCGCGGTGCTCTCCACGGTCTTCACTTCGGCTATGAAAAGCAACTTTGTGCCGTCGGGAGAGAAGGCGAAACCCTCGATGTCGCCCTCGTAGGCGGTGAGTTGCTTGCGGCCCGTGCCGTCGGGGTTCATCTCCCACACTTGGTTCGTGCCGCTTTCATCGCTGAGGAAAGCGATTTTCGTGCCGCCCTTTATCCAAGCCGGATCGCTCTCGTGCGCGGCCGTGTGGGTGAGCTGCCGGTTGTCGCCGCCGTCGCTGCCCGTCACATAGAGCTCGGTGTTGCTTTTGTTGGCCTCTACGCTGTAGTAAGTCACGGGGTAGACTATCTGCGTTTCGTCGGGCGAGACGGCCGGCGTGCCTATGCGCCCCATCGTCCAAAGCGCTTCGGGCGTCATGCGGTGCCCTTCGAGGCGGATGTCAGAACGCCCGATGAGCGTGTCATCGCCGCTACCATTGCCATTTCCGCCACAGCCCGCCAACAGAATGGTTGCTGCCATAATCATGAGTTTTGAATGTTTCATACTGTCCACTTGTTTTTGTTTTTCTCAGCGAAGATACACATTTTGTTTGAACAGCGTGGTAAAAAGATGGCGTTTCTTGGGGTGGAAAGTGTATTTCTATGGAAGCGGCGCCGTGAAGTCAGCTTGTTCAGAAATGATAAAAGCCTTGCATTTCATGCGACAATTTCTCGCCATGGCAGTGTAGGGGCAAGCTTGCACTGTTCATTTGGCTTAACGAAATTGTTGCAAAAGTTTTATCGTAAGCAGGACGCTGACAGGCAAATAATCTTTCAATTGTTCCCGTAGCAGTTTCAAGGCTTGCCCTATGCGGTAATCCACCGTCTTGGGAGAGACTTCAAGTAGTTCGGCAATTTGCTTATAACTCATCCCTTTGAACCGGTGCATGACGAAGGCCGGGCGGTATGATTCGGGCAAGTTGTTTATCGCCTCTTCTATTCTTTTCGTCAATTCAATGACTGAGTTATAATCCATGTTGTCGGGCAGTTCTTGGTATTCAGAATGAAACATCGCTTCCGACCTTTTGACCACTTCCTTGCGCGCTATCATGTTCAAAGTATAGTGATAGGCTGTTTTAAAAAGGTATTGACTCAATGAGCGTTCAACCATCAGTTCCCCTCGTTTTTCCCACATCCGCAGCATGATTTCCTGCACGATATTCTCTGCGTCTTCCCAATCTACAAAGCGGTGGACGTATGCACACAATACAGCATAATATTTTTTAAACAGACAATCAAACGCTTTCTCCTCTCCGCCTCGAAGAGCTTCCAACAAAGCCATATCCGCACTGTTACTGTCTGTACTCATCATTACTGCATTTAATGTACAAAGGTAATTTTTTAATTTACATGATAAACTAATAATTAAAAAAATCTATTATCTGTTTAGGAATTTGTCCTCGAGCTTTGTCTTATAAGAAAAGCAAAGAAAAAGGTGGCAGTGGAAGAAGCCAAATACAACAACATAGCGCAGCTGTTGCCCCGTTATTACGACGGCCTGACAACAGCGGAAGAATCCCTCTTGGTAGAGCAGTGGATAAAAGAAGACGACACCAACCGCAAAATGGCCGAGCACATTCACGCCCTTTCATTAGCCGCCGACACCCTTGCTGCCATGCGTCATACAGATACCGGCAAAGCCTTGAAAAAGGTAAAAAGGAAGATGAACAAAAAAGAGATATCCTTGTGGGTATGGGCGCAACGGATAGCGGCTGTTTTGTTCATTCCACTCTTTATCGCCGCTTTACTGATGTACGTGAACGGATACTACCGGCGCGACATTGCCCGCATGATCGAAGTAAAGACCAATCCCGGCATGATGACATCCATTGTATTGCCCGACAGTACGGTAGTCCATTTGAATTCGGAATCAACCCTGCGTTATCCAAGTCAGTTCGGCAAAAAAACGCGCCCCGTCGAATTGTCGGGAGAGGCCTATTTTGAAGTGGCCAAAGACGCCAAGAAGCGTTTTGTAGTCACCACGCCCGACAAGTCACGCATAGAAGTCTACGGTACAAGTTTCAATGTAGAAGCCTACGAGAAAGACAAGAAAGTGTCCACCACATTGGTAAATGGAAGCGTGGGCTTTATATATAATGACGCGGCGGGAAAGACGCATGAAATACGGCTTGCTCCCCACCAAAAATTGGTGTACCTGCCCGAAAGCAAGCAGGCAAGAGCCTACTCCACCCGGCAAGCCGGAACGGATAATGCCCGGAGCCTGCCCGAAAGCGGGGAGGCAAGAGCCTACGCCACCTCTTGTGTACAAGAAACGGCATGGAAAGATGGCAAAATCATCTTTGACAACACGCCGATGGAAGAAATATTGCGCATGCTCGGCAAAAGATACAACGTGGAATTTGTCGTGACAAACCCCAAATTGAACGAATATGCTTTCACCGGCTCGTTTACCAACCAACGGTTGGAACGCATCATGGAATACTTCAAGATTTCATCCCGCATCAACTGGCGGTACATAGACAGTGCCGATATGGCGGATGAGAAACAAAAGATAGAGATTTATTAACCCCATTGTCAAACCCTAAATAGGATATCATGATACAGGACGGTGCACCTTGAAAGAGAAAACATGCGGAAGATATTGGCGTATCCCCCGCATGAAACAGAATGTTTAAACGCTTGTTTGGCGACAAGCAGAAAACAAATCTTTTTATAACTAAAAATCATCACAAAATTATGCAACTTCCTTTAGATTCCCAAACTTTTTTGGAAGAAAAGTCATTGCGGCTGTTGTATAACAAATTCCCATCTTTATGAAACTATGCATTTTATTCTTTATTTGTGCATTGGGCTTGGTATGTCCTGTCCATACGTGTGCACAAAATACACATGTTGACATTGAAGCCAACAACCAAACCGTGGAGACGGTACTCAAGCAAATCACTGAAAAGACAGGCTATGATTTCTTCTTCAACAACAAGCATGTCGACCTGAAACGACGCGTCACCATTTCGGTCAGCGGGGAGAGCCTCTTCACTGTTTTAGACAAGGTATTTGCCGGAACCGACGTTACCTATTCCATTCTTGACAACAAGATAGTTCTTTCCACCAAAGAGATGGACGGCACCCGGCAAGCCGCGCCTGTGAAAATCACGGGAAATGTCGTTACCCAAGAGGGAGAGTCCATCATCGGTGCCAGCATAACGGAAAAAGAGAACCCTACCAACGGCACCATTACCGATTTAGACGGTAAATTCTCCCTGTCGGTAAATCAAGGCGCCATCTTGGTGGTCTCCTACATAGGCTATCAAACCAAAGAAGTAAAAGCGGCCGCAGGCCGGACACTGGCCATTACCTTGGTGGAAGACAACGAGCTCTTGGACGAAGTGGTGGTGGTAGGTTACGGCAGCATGAAGCGCAGCGACGTAACCGGCTCCATATCCTCGGTCAACTCCTCCAACCTCACGCTATCTTCGCAGACCAATGCCATCGACGCCTTGCAAGGCAGGGTATCGGGCGTGAACATCACACGCAACGCGGCCTTCCCGGGTGGAAGTTACAGCATCAACATCCGTGGCAAGAGTTCCATCAACAACTCCAACGAGCCCTTGTGGGTTATCGACGGCATACCTGCCTCATCAACATCCGCAAGCGACTTGAATCCTGAAGACATTGAGAAGGTAGACATATTGAAGGATGCTTCGGCCACGGCCATTTACGGTAGCCGCGGTGCCAACGGCGTAGTGATTATAACCACCAAGAAAGGCAAGGAGGGACACTTATCCATCAACTACGACGGCTATTACGGCGTGCGCATGGCAAGCCACCTGCCCGACATGATGGACGGAGATGAATTCGTTGAATTCCGTACAAGAATGTTCGAGGCACAAGGAAAAAGCACCGACCGCTCCAATTCCGAGTTCTTCACCGCCGATGAATGGACACGCATTGAGAACAAAGACTACACCGACTGGATTGACCTTGTGCTGCGCACCGGCCAGCAGTACAGCAACACGCTCACGGCTTCGGGTGGCGATGCCAACGGCACCTTCTCATTTGGCATCAGCCAGCTGCATGAAGAAGGATCCATAAGAGACCAAGACTACAACCGTTACAACATGCACATCAACGTAGACCGCAAGTTCTTGAAGTCATGGCAAGCCGGTGCCAGCATGTATTTTACTTACAGTAAACAGAATGAAGGCAGTTACGAGACATTGCGTTCCGCCTACCGCCTGCCGCAGGTGGCTTATCCTTACGACGAGGACGGCAATCTTGTGTACCATTGCTACCGCAACGACAATGTGACCAACCCCCTCATGGAAAGCAGGGAAGACGGCGAGCACCGCGAGAACAAACGTTACACGGTATTCGGAAGCATTTACCTGCAGTTCAAGCCCATTGAAGGACTTACCTTGAAAACCCAGTTCTCACCGCACATGATTTACAAGCGCGATGGAACCTATATAGGGTTGACAGCCAAGAATTCAAACGGAACCCAGGAAGGTATCGAGGCCGACGACAACCAAACCGCTTACTGGTCCTACGTATGGAACAACCAGATTACTTACGAGAAGACCTTCGGGAAGCACAATTTAAACGTAAGCTTTGTGCAGGACATGCAGATGGAACAATGGGAATACTCTTACCAGACCTCCTACAACTACCCCTACAACAGCTTGTGGTATAACATGGGAAACTCCGGCTTGGACA
Organism: Prevotellaceae bacterium; assembly: GCA_021204885.1. The sequence continues at coordinate 1,715 of JAJPYP010000052.1, read as the reverse complement.
ATGTGAGCAAGTCCGACACCGATTTCCAGAAACGCACCTTGTCTTCTGTATTGGGCCGTATACAATATTCATTCAACAGCCGCTACCTGCTGACCGTTTCCGGCCGTTACGACGGCTCGTCCCGACTGGCCGAAGGCAACAAATGGGCCTTCTTCCCCTCGGCCGCGTTCGCATGGCGCGCTTCGGAAGAGGAATTCCTGAAGGACTTCGACAAACTCAGCAACTTGAAAGTGCGCGTAAGCTACGGTGTCACCGGAAACGATGCCGTCGACATTTACGGCACCCAGTCGGGCGTGTCGCAGAAGTATTACGATTTCAACGGCAACTACGTGGCGGCCTACTACAAGAGCGGGCTTGCCAACAAAGACCTCACATGGGAAAAGACCAATGAAATCAATGTGGGCGTTGACTACGGTTTCTTCAACAACCGCATCAACGGCTCCATCGACGTGTACCAGCGCACCGCCAAAGATTTGATCATGAAGCGCAACATCCCCATCACCAGCGGCTGGACTTCCATTTGGGACAATGTGGGCAAGGTGCGCAACGTGGGTGTGGAGCTTGCGCTGAACACCGTGAACGTGCAAAGCAGGGATTTCACGTGGGAAAGCAGCTTCACCTTCTCCAAGAACAAGAACCGGATATTGGACATCTATGGTAACAAGCAAGACGACGTGTCCAACGGTTGGTTCATAGGCAAGCCATTGGACTCCAACTACGATTATGTGTTCGACGGTATATGGCAGGAGAGCGAGGCTGAGGAAGCGGCCAAGTACGACCAGACGCCCGGACAGGTGAAAGTGAAGGACATCGACAACAACGGTGTCATCGACGCCAACGACAAGCAGGTTCTCGGCCAGCGTTCTCCCAAGTGGATAGGCAGCATGACCAACACCTTCCGCTATAAGAATGTGGATCTCTCCATCTACATCTACACCCAGCAGGGAGCCCAGCAACAAGACTATTTCATGTCCTCCTTCATGACATTTGAAGGCGACTACAAGCAGGTGGACGTGCCCTATTGGACAGAGGAAAACCCCTCCAACAAGTATCCGCAGCCCGGCAACAAAGGCAAGTATTACGACGCCATGCGCTACATCAGCACCTCTTTCGTCAGGGTGGGGAGCATCACGTTGGGATGGAATCTTCCCAAGTCATGGTTGCAGAAAGCTAATATCAAGAACGTCAGGCTGTATGCCACGACAAACAACCCCTTCATATTCACTTCCTACAAGGGCTTCGACCCTGAATGGGCCACACAGAACACTTGGGGAACAGCCACCGGCTATACCACCTATTTATTTGGAGCGAAAGTTGAATTTTAAACAGCGAGCAATATGAAAAAGATAGTATTATACATTATTTGCGCATGCACGGCATTTGGAATGTATGCCTGCGACAATTACCTGAAAGAAGAGAACTTGAGCGACATCAACTCCGACGCGTACTTCGCCACCGTCGATGGCTATGAAACCCTTGTGAACGCGGCCTACGCCTCTTTGCGGTCTATTTGGAAGAACGAGCCTTGGCTGTTCTGCTTGGGCGTGGACATCTATACCCGCGGTGAAAGCGAGCTCATCAGCGGCAGTTATGGAGACCGTGAGGTTTACAGCAGCGAGCTGAATGAATACGTGGGGTTGGACGCCCAGAACGGTTATGTGGAAGACTTCTACACCAATGTGTATTACGGTATCCAAGAGTGCAATACCGTTATC
>JAJPYP010000050.1 GCA_021204885.1 Prevotellaceae bacterium | reverse complement strand
CCACCTTGCCGTTCTCGTCGCGCGTGAACTCGTCGAAGAGGTCTTGCTCGGTGAAGCGCTTCCTATACTCCGCTTCCGTGCCGAATGATTCGGGGATGGGGAAGGTGGGCATGATGGGCGCGTGGTCTATGGAGTAGCACTCCACCTTATCTAATATCTCCACCGTGCCGGCCAGCGCCTCGGGCACGTCGGCAAAGAGGCGGTTCATCTCCTCCTTGGTCTTCATCCACTCCTGCTTGGTGTAGAGCATGGCGCGTGTGGGGTCGTCCAAGTCCTTGTTCAGGCTCAGGCAGATGAGGCGGTCGTGCGCTTCGGCATCCTCCTCGTCCACGAAATGCACGTCGTTGGTGCACACTAACTTTATGCCGTATTTCTTGGCATATTCCAAGAGCTTGGCGTTCACCGTTTGCTGCAACGGCCATACCTCGTGGTTGGCCCGTGGCACGGTGGCCTTGTGGCGTTGCAACTCCAAGTAGTAGTCCTCGCCGAAGAGCTCCTTGTACCAGCGTATGGTCTCCTCGGCCTCCTTCCACTGCCCCGCCACGATCTTCTTGGGAAGCTCCCCGCCTAAACAGGCCGAGCATACGATAAGTCCCTCATGGTATTTGGCTAATTCCGTGCGGTCGGTACGCGGGCGCATGTAGTACCCTTCCGTCCATGCGTGCGACACTAACTTCACCAAGTTGTGGTAGCCTTGCAAGTTCTTGGCCAGCACCACGAGGTGCCAGCCGCTCTGGTCGGCCTTGCCCTCCTTGACGGCCATGCCGCGCCGCGCCACATACATCTCGCAACCTATGATGGGCTTGAACAGCTTGCCCCGGGCAAGGGCCAACGCTTCCCGGCACCCGGTCAAGGCGGCGGCCGCCTCTTCGCCCGCCGTGTCCGCGCCCTCCATGCCGGCCAACCGCTTCTCCAACTCCTTTATCTCGGCCTTCACCTTGCCGTTCTTCTTCTCCACGTAGTTGGTAAACTCCTTGATGCCGAACATGTTGCCATGGTCGGTCACCGCAATTCCCCGCATGCCGTCTTGGATGGCCTTGTCTACCAAGCGGCTCACGCTGGCCTGGCCGTCCAAGAGCGAATATTGCGTATGGACATGTAAATGGACAAAATCTTGCATAGATGCTTTTTTCTTCCCGTTTGGGTGCATAAAGGTAAGGTGTCTGCCATTTCCCGCAAAATTATCGCCTAAAAAGTTATCAACAGGAACAAATCTCTTCCAATTCTTTGCTCGATATTCAAATTAACCCTATTTTTGCAGTTGATTTTCCCTAAAAACGGGGGAAACGGAACAGATGGTTCGATTGAAGAAGATAAAACCGATACGTATTCACCGCGAAGGTTCGCACACGCTCTATGCCAGCCTCCTGTTGCTCATAGGCCTGAATATTTGCCTTTTTCACGTAGGGTGCATGCCCCTTTTTTATGTGGTGGCCTTGTTGAGCCTCTTCATTTACGCCGTCTTGGTGAACTTCTTCCGTTGCCCCGTGCGCCACTTCCCCGGAGAGAGCACCGATAAGGTGGTCGTGGCCCCTGCCGACGGCAAGGTGGTGGTCTTGGAAGAGGTCGACGAGCACGAATACTTCCACGACCGCCGGCTCATGATATCCATCTTCATGGGCGTGCTCAACGTGCATGCCAACTGGTATCCCGTAGAGGGCAGTGTCAAGACCGTGTCCCACCAGAACGGCCGCTTTCTGAAGGCGTGGCTGCCCAAGGCCAGCACCGACAACGAGCGTTCCACCGTCATCATAGAGACCCCCGACGGGGTGGAAATCATGGCACGCCAGATAGCCGGCGCCATGGCACGGCGCATCGTCACCTACGCCGAGGCGGGCGATGATTGCTTCATCGACGAGCACATGGGCTTCATCAAGTTCGGTTCGCGCGTGGACCTTTACCTGCCTGTGGGCACCGAGGTGCTGGTAGAGATGGGGCAGCCCACCGTGGGCAACCAAACCGTGATAGCCAAACTAAAATGACGCCCCGATGGCCAACCGCATCATCCGCTATATACCCAATACACTTACCTGCCTGAACCTCTTCTCGGGGTGTGTGGCCGCCGTGATGGCTTTCAAGGCCGACTACCGCTTGGCCTTGTGCTTCATCCTTGTGAGTGCCGTGTTCGATTTCCTCGACGGCATGGCCGCCCGTCTGCTGCATGCCCCCTCGCCCATAGGGAAAGACTTGGACTCCCTTTCGGATGACATCAGCTTCGGCCTCGCCCCCTCCTTGGTGGTCTTCTCCTTGGGTAAAGAGCTCTGTTACCCCGCAGGGTGGGCGGGCGTGGCGCACGTCTTTCCCTACGCGGCCTTCTTGATAGCCGTCTTTTCGGCCTTGCGCTTGGCCAAGTTCAACAACGATGCCCGCCAGACAAGCTCATTCATCGGCCTGCCCGTGCCGGCCAACGCCCTCTTCTGGGGCTCGTTGGTCTACGGGGCGCACGGCTTCCTCGCAAGCGGCCGTTTCCATCCCCTTTACCTCTTGATACTGATACTGCTCTCTTCCTGGCTTCTTGTCTCGGAGATACCCATGTTCTCCCTGAAGTTCAAGAACCTCTCTTGGCAAAAGAACTGGAAGAGCTATATATTCCTCTTGGTTTGCATCCCCCTTGTAGGCTGGTTGCGGTTGGGCAGCTTCGCGCCCGTTATCGTGTGGTACATCCTGCTCTCCCTTTTCACCTGCCGCCGCAAGCCCGCACCTTAAAACCTTCGCCCCATGTTCTTCCCTCTCTTCGGTTTCCTCTTCCTGCTGTTGTTTGTCGTGCTGTTCTTGGGGATAAGTTTCTTCGCCTCCATCCTCCAAGCACTCTTCTTTTCGGGCAAGCGCCGTGGAAAGGAGAAGTCCGTGCATGGCAAGTGGACCACGACGGCCGGAGGCGGCGGCACCGCTTCGGGCAGCCAGCGCAAGAATACCGGGCGCAAGAAGCTCTTCGCGCCCGACGAAGGAGAGTATGTGGATTTCGAGGAGATAAAAGAGGAGAAGTAGCGAAGGGGTATCTCACCTCTTTTTAGCGAAGAACGCCCTCATCAACGCCGCGCACTCGTCGGCCAGCACCCCCTCTGTCACAACCGTCTTGGGATGTAACGCCCCCGGCGCATACCGCCGGTAACCTCGCTTTTCGTCGGCCGCGCCAAACACCAACCGGCCCGTCTGCGCCCACGCGATGGCACCCGCGCACATCACGCACGGTTCCACCGTGACATAAAGCGTGCACTCGTTCAAGTATTTCCCGCCCAAGGTGGCCGCAGCCGCCGTAATGGCCTGCATCTCGGCATGGGCGGTCACGTCGGTAAGCGTCTCGGTCAAGTTGTGCGCACGGGCAATGACGCGCTCCTTGCACACCACCACCGCACCCACGGGCACTTCGCCACGGGTGCCGGCCTGGCGAGCCTCTTGTAGGGCCTGTCTCATGTAAAACGCATCGTCCATGGTTGTCGTTTCCTTAGCCGCCGCACCGTTTCCTCTTTGACCACCGCGCCCTTACCGCCGCATCTCGTTCTCGCCGAAGAGCGTGGGGTAATCCCTGTTCATGTTTTTAAGGATGAAACGCATGAGCGTCTCGCGCATCCAACGCGAGCGGTTCGTGATGTCGTATTTGTCAAGGTAGCGGCTCATCATCCGTAGCTCCTCCTCGCTAAGCAGGCAGACGACACGTTGCCCCCGTTTCACGTCGGCGGGTCGCTTCTTTGCGGATGTCTTGTCTCTTTTTCTCATACCTTTGGCAAATTTACTTTTAGTTTTGCAAAATGGAAACAGAAAAAGCCTATTTTTGTCGCCGAAGAACAAAAATATTCATCATGGCCACACACAATGCCTTGGGAAGAGCCGGAGAAGACGCCGCGGCCGCCTATTTGGAACGCGAGGGCTACACCATCCGCCACCGCAACTGGCGCAAGAACCACTTGGAGCTCGACATCGTGGCCATGAAAGAGGGCGAGCTGGTCGTGGTCGAGGTGAAGACCCGCAGCGACAACGCCTGCAAGGAGCCCCATGAGGCGGTAGACAGCCGCAAGATACGCCGCCTTGTCATCGCCGCCGATGCCTACATGAAGCACTACGCGCTCGACGCCACCGTGCGCTTCGACATCATCACGGCCGTGGGAGGCGAGGGAGGCTTCCACATCGAGCACATCCCCTCGGCCTTCTATCCGCCCATGTTCGGGTAGCTTGTAAAAAGAGAACGCATTTTAAAGAAAAATGGAACTATCGACCACACCCTTTCCCTATCCCCTCATTACCTTGGAGGAGACCGACTCCACCAACGCCTTCCTGCAACAACTTTGCGACACCGCCGCTGTGGAACCCGCCGAGTACACCACCGTCACCACCCGCTACCAAAGCGCCGGCAAGGGGCAGCGCGGCAACAGCTGGGAGTCGGAGGCAGGGAAGAACCTGCTCTTCAGCTTCCTGCTTTACCCTCGCTTCATGGAGGCACGCGCCCAGTTCGCCCTCTCGCAAATCGTCTGTCTTGCCGTGCAAGAGGAGCTTTCCCCGTTAGTAGACGACGTGGCCGTTACCGTGAAGTGGCCCAACGACATCTACTGCGGCGAGCGTAAAATATGCGGCATGTTGATAGAGAACGACTTGCGTGGACACCTGCTGCACCGCACCGTCGTGGGCATCGGGCTCAACGTGAACCAAACCACTTTCTTGAGCGATGCCCCCAACCCCGTCTCCCTGTACCGGCTCACCGGCCACACGCACGAGCTGCAACCCTTGCTCACGGGCATCCTGCAACGAGTCAAGGCACGTTACGAGGCGTTGCGCCAAGGCACGCTTGCCGTGGAGGCGCTCTCGGCCCTTTATGCCCGCACGCTCTTCCGCCGCGAGGGCTTTCACTCCTACCGCGATGCCGGCGGCCTCTTCCAAGCCCGCCTCGTCGGCGTGGAGCCCGATGGCCGCTTGCGCTTGCAGGATGCCGGCGGCCGCCTGCGTTTGTACCTATTTAAAGAGGTGCAGTATGTGTTGTGAACAGTAAAAAACTTATCTTTGCAAGGTAAATCGTAAACATCACCTGTATGAAAGCCAAATACCTCCCCACACTCCTGTTGCTGCTCCTGCCATGGATAGTGGCCTGCGACGATTCCGATACCACCCTGTCGCTCTCCCAAACCGACTTCAACGTAAGCGCCGACGGCGAGACCCTGCGCGTCACCGTCACCACCAACAGCGGCGAGGCATGGACAGCAGGCAGCAGCGACAACTGGTGCGTCCCCTCGCCCACATCGGGCTACAACGGCACCGTGCTGCAAATCACCGTCGCCGGCAACACCGGGTCCGACACCCGCTCGGCTACGGTCACCGTCACCCTTGCCGGCCAGTCCAAGCACATCAGCATCACGCAAGCCGCCGGCAGCGGCGACTATGCCACCTACACCTACGACCTGCCCGTCATCTTCCACGTCTTCTACCAGAACAAGAACGACAAGACCCAGTATGTGCCGCAGGAGCGCCTTAGCGCCATATTGCAGAACGTCAACCGGCTCTATGCCGACTCTTCGGTCGACATGAACGTGAAGTTCTCCTTGGCCACCGTCGACGAGGAGGGCAACACGCTCTCCACCCCCGGCGTGGAGTACATCCAGTGGACAGGCACCTATCCCATCGATTGCGACGAGTTCATGACCGACAACACCGGCGCTTACGTCAAGTACCTTTGGGATCCCAACAACTACATCAACGTGATGTTCTACAACTTCAAGTCCGACGGCGAGTACACCACCCTCGGCATCTCCCACCTGCCCTTCTCCACCGTGGGCAGCACCTACTTGGAGGGGCTCAACGGCGTGACCTACACCTACCTTACCAAAGACAACCTGAACTTCGCCTATTGCGTCTCCATCAACAGCCTCTACAGCTATGCGGAGTCCACCTCATCGCTCTACAACACGGCCGACATCAACGTCACCTTAGCCCACGAGCTGGGACACTACTTGGGGTTGTACCACGTCTTTGCCGAGGACGAGAATGGCGAGGCCATGGACGGGTGCGAGGATACCGACTATTGCGACGACACCCCCAGCTACAACGTGGTGGAGTACAACGACTACGTGCAATACACCGCCCTGCACGACCACGACAACTATACCTTCTACAACCTTGTGCTGCGCACCAACTGCGAAGGCGAGGAGTTCACCTCCGAGAACATCATGGACTACGCCGTGAGCTACTCCGACCGCTTCACCCAAGAGCAGCGGGCCCGCACGCGCCATGTGTTGAACTACAGCCCCCTCATCCCCGGCCCCAAGAACGCCACCTCCACGCGCTCCACTGCCCAAGGCAAGATAGACCTGCCCGTCAAGGTGATGAAGTAGCTGTTTTCAATTCAAGGGACACACCTTGCCGGGCACAGGCAGCGAGATGTCGGCGGGCTACGCCGGTCACTCATCCTGCAACAGCCAGTCGTACACGGGGCGGATGTGGACAAGGAGGCCGTTCTCGTCAAGGTCTTCATATTGGTGATCGGTGAGCAGAAGCAACTGCCGGCAACCGGTCTTGGCGGCTACATGGAGCAGGGCAGAGATTTCGCGTTTGCGGGTTTTGGCGTTCGTGATGTCGTAGGATACTTGGATGGCCATGATGGCTTGGTTGCCTTGGCACACGATGAAATCGCACTCTTTGGTGCGGTCGTTGTAGTAGTAGATGTCAAGGCCTTGGGGCTTGTGGCGGCGCAACAGCTCGATGTAGACGATGGTTTCAAGCCGCCAACCCAAGTTCTCGCCGGCGAACGCATTGGCCCGCTTGTTCATCAAAGCCACGTCTACGGGATAGACTTTCCCGCCTACCACGCGCAACTTGCTTTTAGTGGAGTATTTGCGCAATTCCACCAAGAGGAAGGCTTGACACAGGTAGCTGACGTAGTTGCGCGAGGTGTGTTCCGATTTGAAGCCGAACAGCTCTTTGAGGGCTTTGTCTACCAAGATGACGGGGGAGACGTTCAGCAGGTGGTGTGCCATGTGCTCGAATGCCGCTTTGTAGGAGATCTTGAAGCGTTGCTCTATGTCGCGTTTCAGGATGTTGTCTACCAAGGTGTCGACGTACCGGTGGGCGGCGGGTAAGCGCTGCACCTCAGGAAAGCCGCCTTGCTGCATATAGACATCGTCTGCGGCAGAAGTGCAGGGCGTGTTTGGTTCTCAACTCTTCCCACTGGTCGGAAAGGATGGTTTCAAGTGTGCGTTTGTCTATCATGGCGTGCATATTTCACCGGCAAATATAGGCTCTTTTTTCCTTAAACGCAATAAATGACAGGTTTCGGATGTAGTAGAACGCGATAAATGACATGTTTCGGGGCGGCACCCGGCTTCGACCAAGGCGGCTTCGCCTCCTTCGTGCTGCTGTGCGGCATCACGGTCAACGCCGGCATCTTCCTTTTCCTGCCGGACACACTTCCTTTATACATCATTTTTTATTCCCCTTATTGCCTTTTCCCGTTTTCCTTCTCCTTTCCCTCCGCTTCTTCCTTTCCTCCTTCTCTTTTTCCCTGCGCACGCGCTCCTGCTGCTTGGCGTGCTTGATGAGGGCTTCTCCTGCGGTGCGCCGCATCCGGGTCGGTGGTTTTCTCCAAGGCATACAGCCTCTTGTTCTCCTGCTTCATCATGATGGCGATGGAATCCCGTACCTTCCTGCGGTCGCGGCACGCGACATTTTCGTGAGGTA
>JAJPYP010000261.1 GCA_021204885.1 Prevotellaceae bacterium | reverse complement strand
GGTACGGTCCTCATGGAGTCGCTATTTTTGTGGACACGCTTACCGACAACCCCACCCGTACGGTAGCCGACGTGCGCAGTGTTTTCAACAAGTTCGGCGGCAACTTGGGCACCATGGGCTCGCTGGCATTCCTGTTCGACCACAAGTGCGTGTTCACCTTCAAGAAGAAGGACGGCATGGACATGGAAGAGTTCATTCTCGACATGATCGATTACGATGTGGATGAGGAGTACGATGAAGACGAAGAGGAGGGTACCATCACCATCTACGGCGACCCCAAGAGCTACGCGGCCATCCAGAAACACTTGGAAGAGAGCGGCTACGAAGATGTGGGCGGGGAGTTCACCTACATTCCCAACGACTTGAAGGATGTAGCCCCCGGGCACCGCGAATCGTTGAACAAGATGGTAGAGCGTTTAGAAGAGTTTGATGACGTGCAGACGGTCTATACCAACATGAAACCCGACGAGGAGGAAGACTGAAAGCATTCCTGAGATGTTTCTTTTGACACATCTCCTTGACATGATACCGTCATGCCACCTAAACATGAACCGCGACTGTTTCCCGTCATTACTGATTTTTATAAAGAAAGGGTTGCAGTCTTGAAAAAAACGCCCTAATTTTGATGCCTAAAACAGGGAATTAATATGAAAAAGATGGTTGTAGCGCTCCTTTTCATGGCTTTGTGCCTGTGTCAAGGAGTTTACTCGCAGAACCGCGCCGACGAGTTGAAGAAGCAGGCGCAAGAACAGTTGGCCAAGAAAGAGTATACCAAGGCCCGATACCTTTTCGTTCAGGCTTACAACGCCTACTCCACGGGTGAGGACTACGCGAACACCGTGGAGTGCAGTGTGGGAGCCGCTATCCTCTATTACCGCGAAAACTATTATAAAGAGGCCTTCGAGCTGCTGCACAATGCCGATTTACTTGTCTACGCGGGCGAGAAGGAAACGGGCAAGGCGATGCCCGACCTGCATTACCGCATCACCAAAGAACGGTTGCAGATGTACATCAACTTGAAGAACACTGCCCGTGCCAAGGAGCAGTTGGCCAAGCTGGATGAGACCGCCAAGGCTGCCCACAACGACTCCATCGACAACGACCTGCTCTACACGCAAGCCAACTTCTATTACACCTTCGGCATGAACGCGCAAGGGGATGCCGCCATCGGCAAGCTCATCAAGCAGTACAAAGCCATAGAGGCCTACGACAAAGTGGACGAATGCTATCAGCAACTCATCCAGATAGCCAGTAAGGCGGGCAACGCGCGGTTGGTGAAGCGCACGTATGACAGTTACATTCTTTGGAACGACTCGGTAAAGGCGCTTACCTCGCAAGCCGAGTTGAATGCGCTCAAGCAGAAGTATGACCAGAGTCAGGCCGCCATCCAAGAACGCGACGGCAAGCTCTCCACCAAACAATACATCATCATCGGCTTGTGCGTATTGGCCGTCATTCTTGCCGCGGCTCTTGTCTTGGGTGCCATCGTGTTGCTGCGTTTCATTCTGCTCACGCGCAAGCAGAAGAAGGCCATCCACATCGCCAACGAGCACAATGAGCTCAAGACACAGTTCATCCGGAACATCTCCATCCAAATGGGGCCCACGCTCGACACGCTCGATCCCACCCATCCCGGCGTACAGGCATTACGAAACTTCTCCACCCATATACAGGAACTCTCTGAATTGGAGAGCAGCCTCACCGAGCCTTACGAATTAGAAGAGAAGAACATCTTCAACTTCTGCAACCAAGTGATGGACCAGATACGAGGCAAGGTGAAAGAGGGTGTCGGCCTTACCGTCAACGCGCCCAAGTTGGAAGCCAAGATCAACCCCGAACAGTTGGAGCGTGTGCTGTTGCACCTGCTGCAGAACGCCGCCGAATACACGCCCGAGGAGGGCAAGATATGGCTCGACTTCAAGAAGCGCGGCGCCCATACCCAGCAGTTCATCGTGAGCGATACCGGTTGCGGCATTCCCGAAGAAGAGCGTGAGAACCTCTTCAAACCCTTTACCGGCATCAACGACTTGACCCAAGGCGACAAGCTCGGCCTGCCCATCTGCTCCTTGATAGCCATCAAGATGAACGGCTCGCTTACATTAGATGAGGGTTACACAAAAGGCACGAGGTTCGTATTAGAGCTGCACGTATAATGGTTGCCACAAGCCGTCCCTACCTTATTATATATATACGCCGTCATTCCGCTTGCACGACCTCCACATTCTCCCAAGTGAACCTGTCGATGGCTTGGCGGTCGCAAGTGGCGTCGGCGGCTTGAATGGAGAGGTTTTGGAAGGTGAAATCACTGAGGACGTATTGGTCGGAGGGCTCCACATTGAAGAAGTCGCGGCATTGGAAGCTGATGTTCCGCATGGTGATGTGGCTTGCGTAAGACAAGGGAATGTCCGTGCGCCCTTTCAAGTCGAAGAACTGGGTCCATGGCTTGATAAGGAGGAAATTATCGGCATCGCCTTGGATGTCCTCCACCAAGATGTATTCGTATAGTTGCGGGGTGTCGGGACGCATTTTCAACCACAACAAATTGGAGGCGCGGTGCATGCCGATGCGGCGCAGGACGATGTTGCGGTCGTGTATGGACTCGCTGCCGCAAGTCAGGGCGCTGTGGCAGAAGCCGTAAGTGCAGTCTTCGATAATGATGCGCTCGTTGGCACCGTTCTTCCCGTCTTCATCGGCCCACGGGCCTTTGCCGCCTTTCAAGGCAATGGCGTCGTCATTGACCGACATGTAGCAATCCTTCACCAAGATGTCACTGCAAGCGTCGATGTCGATGGCATCGGTACTGGGAGCCGGTACGGGCGCGGCGGGCGAAGAGATATGCAAACCAAGCAGCTTCACGCGGCTGCATTTATAGAGATGGGTGGTCCAGAATGGGGAGTTGATAAGGCGCACGCCCGACACTTGCACGTCGTTGCTGTGGGAGATGTAGACTAACCGGGGACGCAACTCGTCCATGTTGGTGCATTCGGGATTGACTTCGCGCCGCAACCAGAACGACTTCCAGTAGCGCACGCCGTTGCCGTTTATCGTGCCTTTGCCCGAAAGCGTGAAGCCGTCCACATGGTCGGCGTTGACCAAAGCGGCGAAGTATTTCAAGCTTTGTCCTTCGATGCGGGTGTCGACAATAGGAAAGTCGCCGATGTCGTCGCTTCCTTTCAATACCGCTCCTTCGGCAAGGTAGAGATGGGTGCCAGGCTTGAAGAACAACGCACCGCTCAGGTAGGTACCTTGGGAAATAACGACCACTCCTCCACCCTCGCCTGCCGCCGCATCGATGGCCGACTGGATAACCGCGGTTTGCAACACGGTACTGTCGCTTACCGCCCCGAAAGCGGTGATGTCATATCGCTTGCCAAGGGTAGTTAAATCGGTGACGGTGTAGTCATGAAACCAATCGGACACGGGCGTTCCGTCGGGAAAAAGGTCTTGCGCAAGGGAAGGAACAGCGAGCAAGGCGCCGCAAATACAGGTTATCAATCTCTTCGATTTCATGGTTTATGCTTTGATAATAATGGGTTTCCGTATGTTTGCCGAACGGTTATGTGATGTCAAACCGACGGTTTCCGTAGTTTTAAAGAACTGTTTTCATTGTTCCTGAAGAATCGGTTTTTCAGACTATAAGCAATGTGTTCTTCACGATTCATCGACGGGTACTCGTCTCCATCAATCCTTTACCTCCTATTCCGTCGATCATTTACTTGATACTTTGCCTGAAATCGAACAGCAAATTGATGTGCAACCCTTCATCGCCCTCCTTGATGCGGATGTTGCCCGGCTGGCTACCGGGTCCCTGTTGCTTGATGGGCTTATAGGAGTCGATGGCGGGAATGTCGAGCAAGAACGACAAGTCGCCTTCGGGGAATGCGGGCATGCTCCTTTTGGCGCGTCCTGCCGGCTCTTCGGGCGTGAAGATGCGGTAGAAGATACCGTCGTTGCGCGAGTAGACCGTAAAGGGCGTGACATCGCTCTCCAAAGTCGCCCAATACATACCCGCATGGTAGCCCTTGAACTCCGGATAGACCAAGTTCTCGAAGCTCTCGCCCGTAATGGTGTTGTTGTAATCCTTGTACCATACGCCATACTGCGTGCCTGCCAAGCGGTTCTTCCACACGCGGTAGGGGCCGCGTCCCATCCACGTCATGCCCGTGCAGTTCTCTTCGGGATAGGAGAAGGTGAGTCCTAAATTGTAGACTTCGGTATCCATGAAAGCGTCGTCAAATCCGCCGCCACCCTCGGCACGGTTCAGCAAAAGGGCATCCATGTAGAGCAAGCCACGGTCGGTAAGCCGCCATACGATGGAATCGGCACCGCCTTGGTACTTGGCGCAATAGATGGCTTCACTGTACGTTTGGCGCACGTAGCTCTGTGCCTGATTGTAGCGCATCTTCATGCCCACGGCCACGGGCCCGTTATGGAAAGGAATCTCATTCTCGCCTGCCTTTACGGAGATGAGCATGCCGGTAGCGGTATCAAAAGTAACGGTGATGTGCTGGCTTTGCAGCACGATGGCCGTGTCCGTTTGGGTAGCCGTGGCGGGCGGCAAGGCTTGCAAGGTCATGGGCACACCGGCCATCTTCCGTTCCAAGTAGGGCTCCACCAAGCGGATAGGATAGGTCCACGTGCAAATGCTGTTGCCCGTCTTGTCAAAGGCTTCCAATTCCAACACATCGCCTTCAAGGAAGTTGTCGGGCAAGTCGAAGCGGGCTTTCCCCGTCTCGCCGGGCATAATGGCGGGTAGCCGCACGTCGCCTTCAGCCACTACCCTGCCCGTTTCCGACGCATTCGCCATGGGAATTTCGCAAGTGCGCACTTTATACGTCATGCGGCACTTGTCCAAATTGGTATAGGTGTACTCGTTGGTCACGAAGAAGCTGCCGTCAAAGTGACCGGTGATGAGCAACGGCTTTAGTTGTATGGGCGACCACTGGGAACGGATGGCATAGAAGCTGGCCTCCTTCTCGCGGCGTGGGCCCAAGATGCCGTCGGGCGCGTTGGAACGGTCGGAATCGAGGATGCCGCCTTTATCGGTGCGCTTCACGGCTTCATCGCAGAAGCACCAAACGAAGCCGCCGGCAAACATGGGGTTGGTAAGCCAACGGTCCCAGAAGTCGCGCAAGCCGGCACCACCTCCTTGGTCGTACAGGGCATGCATGAACTCGGTGGGCATGAACACCTTGTAACCGTTGGTAAACCGTGCCACACCCGTCAGGTAAGCAGGGTAATGGTGGGTGTCCAAGTCATTGAAGTCGGCCCATGGATGTATCAGGTGGCGTTGCTGCAGCTTGTCGTACCGGGCAAACAGCGGGTCGGTGTCATAGTTCCATCCCCCTTCGTTTCCGTTGTCCCATAATACAATACAAGGATGGTTCACGTCGCGTTCTATCATCTCCTTCACCAACTTGGCACCCGTCTGGGTGTCATAGCAGTCCTGCCATCCTGCCAACTCGTCCAAGTAGACGATGCCCAGCGAGTCGCACATATCCAGAAAATGCTCGTCGGGCGGATAGTGCGAGCGCACGGCGTTCATGTTCATCTCCTTGACGAGCAAGGCATCTTGCAAGCTCATGGCCGCCGAGGTGGCACGCCCGCCGTCCACCGAGAAGGAGTGGCGGTTCACGCCTTTCATCACCAATTTGACACCATTCAAATAGATACCGTCTTGCGGGAAGAACGCTACGGTACGGAAACCGATGCGTGTGTCGCGGGTCTGTATCACCGTTCCTTGCGGGTTCTTCAACTCCAAGCGTGCCACATAAAGATGGGGGTCTTCGGTTGTCCAAGGCAGCACGCCACTCCACCGGCTCTCCATCAATGGCTCCGTTTCCGATGCGGCGATTCGATGCGTTACCATGGTTTGGCTCTCTTCCGTCAAAACGGTTTCTCCCTGCATCGATTGCACGGAGAGTGCCAATTCATAGCCTTCGGCATCGCCTTCCATTTCTACCGATGCACGGAGTGTACCATCGCAATCGGCATCCAACACCACGTGACGCATGTTCACGCTTGGTACCACTTCGAGCCATACAGGGCGATAGATGCCGCCATACAACCACCAGTCGGCTTTGCGCTCGGCGGCGTTGATGGATGGGTTGGCCGACTCTTTGGCCACCGTTACCTCTATTGTGTTCTTCTTTCCCGCTTTCAACAAAGCGGTAATGTCGTAGCTGAAACGATAGAACCCGCCTTGGTGCTTCTCGCCCGCCGCTTTACCGTTTACGGATACTTCGGTATCGGTCATCACACCGTCGAAATAAAGCTTCACCTTTTCATCAGCCGACTTGCGTGGGTCGTTGAACCGGCAGCGGTAGATGCCTGTCTCGTCGCTGGGTTGGGCACCTTCCACGGTGTACCAACGTCCGTAAGTATATTCGCCGAAACCTTGCAACTCCCAGTTGCAAGGCACTTCAATCTTCTTCCACGTGCCGCTGTTTTGCCCTGCCGAGCAGTAGAAATCCCAGGTGCGCGTGTCGTCAATACCCGTCCCCGAGAGGTAGATGCGCTCGGGATGCGGGGCTTGCGCCGCTGCCGATGCGGTACCCATCAACAAGAGAGCGGCCCAAGCCACTGCCCTTCCAATCCGTTTGCCTGTTGCCATGACTGTTTCCCTATTTATTGCAATATGCGTTCTATCTCTTCTAACTCTTCGGCCGTGAATGTCGTATTCTCTATGGCCTTCAGATTGTCGTCGAGCTGTGCTGTCGAACTGGCGCCGATGATAACGGACGTGACTTGCCCGTCCTTCAACAACCAAGCCAACGCCATCTCGGCCAAGGTCTGTCCGCGCCTGCGTGCCACCTCGTTCAAGGCGGAGATTTGCCCAAGCAGGGCATCCGTCAGCACTTCACGCTTCAAGAACTTGCCTTTGGCCATGCGGGAATCATCGGGTATACCGTTCAGGTAGCGACCCGTGAGCAGTCCTTGCGCCAAAGGCGAGAAGGCGATGAAACCGGTGCCGTTCTCCTCGTTCAAGGAGAAGATACCCTCCTGTCGGGGCTTGCGGTCGAGCAAGTTGTAGCGTCCTTGATAAAGCAGGCAATGCACGTCTCTCTCTGCCAAGTAACGGTAAGCGAAGCGGGCGGCTTCCAAGGGATACTTGGAGATGCCCACATAGAGCGCCTTGCCTTGACGCACGATATCGACGAGTGCTTGCAGCGTCTCTTCTAACGGGGTGACAGGATCGTAGCGATGACTATAGAAGATGTCCACATACTCCAAGTTCATGCGCCGCAAGCTCTGGTCAAGACTGCTCATCAAGTGCTTGCGCGAGCCCCATTCGCCGTAAGGACCGGGCCAGATGTCATGCCCCGCTTTGGTGGATATGAAGAGCTCTTCGCGGTAAGGCAGGAACGATTTCTTCATTACTTGACCGAAGGTCTCCTCGGCCGACCCGTAGGAGGGCCCGTAATTGTTGGCCAAGTCGAAGTGGGTAATGCCACGGTCGAAAGCGTGGTGCAGCATGGCCTGGGAACCGGCGAAGGTATTCACATCGCCGAAGTTATGCCACAAGCCCAAAGAGATGGCGGGCAGCAACACACCGCTTTTACCGACGCGGCGGTAGTCCATGCGGTTATCATACCGGTCGGGTGCCGGTGAGTAAATGGGATTGATCATATAGTAGCTGTCGTTGGGTTTTATGGGCTAAAGGTAGGCATATTATTTGAAAAGCGGCGTTTGTTGCTTGGAACTTTTTTAAATAACGAAAAAAGAGCGTGATAAGCTCTATATTATCA
>JAJPYP010000180.1 GCA_021204885.1 Prevotellaceae bacterium | reverse complement strand
AGGCGCCGAACCACAGCCCGAAGGAGGAGGGCATGGCTATCTGCAAATGGGTATAACCGGGCATGAGCACCGCTTTGTAGCGCTCGCTTTGGGCTATCAACTCTTGGAACAGACGCGCTACGGCTTCGGCGATCTTCTTGATGCGGGCGCGGGTGAAGAGCTTCAAGTCGAGCAGCACTTGGTCGTTGCGCGAGCGGCCGCTGTGTATCTTCTTGCCCATGTCGCCTAATTTGCGGGTGAGCATCAGCTCCACTTGCGAGTGCACGTCTTCCACACCCTCTTCGATGGTGAACGCACCACGCTCGGCCATGGCGTATATCTCTTTCAGCTCGGCCAAGAGGCACTCGAGCTCCGCTTTCGTGAGCAGCCCGATGTGCTCCAACATGGTGATGTGGGCCATGGAGCCCAATACGTCGTACTTGGCCAAGTAGAGGTCCATCTCCCTGTCACGGCCTATCGTGAACCGTTCTATCTCCTTGTTTATCTCGACGGATTTCTCCCAAAGTTTCTGCCCCATATACGGTATCGGTTTGAATGTTCTTGGTATTAGGCAAAGGGGTCAATAGGGAATGGCGGCCAGCAGGTCGGCCATCTTCTCTAAGCCCTCTTGCAAGGGTTTCTGCACCATGATCTTCATGAAGGCGTTCACTTCCATGCCGATGGTGAGCTTTATCTTGCAGGTGCAGTCGGACGTGGGTACAATCTGAATCCACAGGTTGAAAGGCAACGGCGAGGTGGTCGTGCCGAACTTGATGCACTTATACGGCTCTTTCTCTACAATCACCAAGGTAATCTTGCCCACGGGAGGCATCTCGAAAGAGAGTGAGTCCGCATCGAATTGCAGGTCCTTCACCTTGTCTTGTGGGATATTGCCTTTCATGGATTCGAAATTCCTGAAGTCGGACAACTTCTCGAATACGGCCTCTTGCGGAGCCGCGATCATCTTGACGCTACTTTCAAACTTGGTCATGGTACATTCTCTCTAAAACAATGAAAAGAACGACCCGGGCGTTACGTTCCGGACAGTTCTTTCCATCTTGGGTTATATCTTTATGGATAACACTCGTCATTTGCCGGCATCCCAATGGGCGGGATCTTTACGCCACTGGTTCAACGTCTCCACTTCGCTCTCTTGGATGTAGCCCGTGCGCAACGCCGCTTCGAGCACGGCCTCGTAGTTGGTGAGCGTCACCAACGGTACTTTGGCATCTTTGAAGGCTTTCTCGGCAATGGGAAAACCGTAGGTATAGGCGGCCACCATGCCGATGACCTCGCATCCGTCGCGGCGAATGGCTTCCACCGCTTTCAGGCTGCTGCCGCCGGTAGAGATGAGGTCTTCCACCACCACCACCTTCATGCCCGGACGAAGCTCGCCCTCAATGAGGTTCTCCAACCCGTGGTCTTTGGGCGTGGAACGCACGTAGACAAAGGGCAGGTTGAGCGCGTCGGCCACCAAGGCTCCTTGCGGAATGGCACCCGTGGCCACGCCGGCGATGGCATCCACTTGGCTGTAACGTTCAAGGATGAGGCGTGTGGTCTCCACCTTCACGAAACTGCGCAGCGATGGGTAAGAAAGGGTCTTGCGGTTGTCGCAATAAAAGGGCGATTTCCAGCCCGACGCCCATGTGAACGGGTTGGCCGGCTGTAATTTGATGGCTTTAATCTTCAACAACTTCTCTGCAAACAATCTTTCTAAATTCTTCATGACTATATTGATTTATACATACTAAGTATGGCACAAAAATACGTGAATCCGCCGAGAATCAAAAAGGAATGCGAAGTTTTTTATTCAAATCGGTCATATTCATCGCTTTCACCGTAACAGGGAAATTCGTCGGCTTGTGGCAGGCAGGCGCGGATGTCCTCCATGGCATATCCGCGACTTAGGGCGAAGCGCATGAGCTTGCCGTTCAATTCATACGCGCTTGCCGCACGGACGGTGCCGCGTTTGGCCGCCAAGAGCTTGCGCAAGGTGTCACGATAAGCATCCGGGTCTATCTCATCGAGCAAAGGGCGATAGGTATCGGGCGTTATCCCTTTCTGGCGCAGCGCCTGTGCCATCTTCACCTTGCCCCATCCGGCAAAGCGCAGCTTGTCGTTGATGAAGGCCCGGCAATAGCGTGCCTCGTCGATGAACTTCTCCTTTTCCAACCGCGTGATGACAGGCTCCACGTCTTCTTCGGCCACGCCCCAACGGCGCAGCTTCTCCCTTGCGTCGGCCCGGCAATGCTCTGCCGCCGAGCAGAAAGCCGCCATGCGGCCCAGCGCTTCCTCCGCATTCATCTCTTTCATCTTGTCGCTGTTACAAACCGGTCGTTGCCTGATATATCTTTCCATAGACGGGCATCGGCATAGCCGCTCGCTTGGAACAAAGCGGTGACCTCGCTGCCGAACGCGCGGTTGATCTCTACATAGACCTTGCCGCCCGCAAGCAGCAGCTTGCGTCCCCAAGCCGCGATGGCTCGGTAGAAGAGAAGCGGGTCTTCATCGGGCACGAAGAGCGCCAAGGAAGGCTCCCAATCCAATACTTGGCGGTCCATCTCCCTTTTCTCCATCTCCCTTACGTAGGGCGGGTTGCTGACGATGACGTCGAAGCGTGCGGTCTCGTCCACTTGACCGGTCATCCCTTCCAACATATCCCGCTTCTTGAAGCAGACCTTGCCGCCCAACGCCGCGTTGTTCTCCCGTGCCACGGCCAATGCCGCTTCCGATAGGTCCCAAGCCTCGACTTGCGCATCGGGTATCGCTATCGACAGGCTCACGGCCATGCAGCCGCTGCCCGTACCCATATCCAAGATGCGTGCGCCCGGTGCCGTCTCTTGCACCACTATCTCCGTCAGCTCCTCCGTCTCGGGACGGGGTATCAACACCGCCGGCGTTACATGGAACGTGTGCCCCATGAAGCGTGCCGTACCCTGAATGTACTGTATCGGCTCAAAATGACAGAGGCGCATGAGAATCTCCGTTAATTTATGCATGTCATTCGGAGATAAAGTTATATCTTTGCCCGAATAATAGTCCACCGTGCGAACGCCTAACATTTCACAGCAGATAATGCGGGAGAGGTTGGCGGCCTCTCTCGTGGGATAATGTTCCTGCAAGGTGCGGCGTATGTAGGGAACGATGGTTCTCATAAAGCATCAAGGATTCTTCGCGTTGCAAAAATAGGAAGAATCCCAAAGATAAAGGCGAATGGAAGAGGAAAAATACATGCGACGCTGCATACAGCTTGCCAAGAACGGCGTGTGCGGCACGGCTCCCAATCCGATGGTGGGCGCTCTTTTGGTATGCGACGGGCGCATTATAGGCGAGGGCTACCATGTGCGGTGCGGACAGGCGCACGCCGAAGTGAATGCCATACGCTCGGTGAAAGACGCTTCATTGTTGCGACGCGCCACGTTATACGTCACCTTGGAACCCTGTTCCCATTACGGCAAGACCCCTCCTTGTGCCGACCTCATCATAGAGAAGGGAATTCCGCGCATCGTCGTGGGCTGCCAAGACCCCTTTGCCCAAGTGGCGGGGCGGGGCATCAGCAAGCTGCGTGAAGCGGGTAGGGAAGTGACCGTGGGTGTGTTGGAGCAGGAGTGCCAAGAGTTGGTGCGCCGCTTCATCACCTTCCATACGCTGGGCCGTCCTTACATCACGTTGAAGTGGGCGCAGTCGGCCGACGGTTATATAGACACCCTTCGCGAAGGGGGAACGCCCGTCAGGCTCTCCACGGAGTTGACCGCGATGGCGGTACATAAAAGGCGCGGCGAGCACGCCGCCATCTTGGTGGGCACGCGCACGGCATGGCTCGACAACCCCCGCTTGGATACACGCCTTTGGTGCGCTCCAAGCCCGGTGCGGGTCGTGTTGGACCGCATGGGAAAGCTTCCCTGCACCCTGAATCTCTTTGACGGAACACGACCCACACTCGTCTTTACCGCTGTCCAAGGTGCCTACGCCGGCATGCCGGGCGTTACTTGCATCCCTATCGATTTAGGCGGCGACGTGCTGCCGCAGCTCTTGAAGGAACTGCACGCACGTGGACTCCAATCGCTCTTGGTGGAGGGCGGCCGCCGCACGCTGCAATCGTTCCTCGATGCGGGCTTGTGGGATGAGATCTATGTGGAGGAGAGCCCGTTGTCATTGCACGGCGGTGTGGCGGCGCCTTCGGTAGACCCGCACGTTCCCTGCCGCATGGAGCGATGCTTCGGACACTATATCCGCCATTACCAAGCCTCCGGAACCTTGCAAGGCATTTGAATGGAAACAAAACAAAGCTTATGAGAATGAACAATCCCCTATACGACACCGACAATACGCTTGCCCTATGAGAAGCGACACTACTTGCCCTTTGCAAAAACAAGGCGGAGAATACCTATTATATATAGGTGTGTTGGTGGCGCTGCTCCCCCTGCTTTTCCTGCGTGACTACACGCCGGCCAACGAGCTGCGCTACCTCTCCATTGCCGATGAAGCCTTGCGCGACCACACTTTCTTCGCCTTTACCGACCACGGCGAGCCGTATGCCGACAAGCCGCCGCTCTACTTGTGGGTGGTGATGTTGTGCCGCCGCTTGACGGGTGCCCACCATTTATGGCTCTTGTCGCTCTTCTCCTTGCTGCCCGCTTTCGGCATCGTGCACGTAATGGACCGATGGTCGGCAAGGGAAATGACGGACGATACCCGTTCCGTGGCCCGGTTGATGCTCTTGACCTGCGTGCTGTTCCTTATATCTGCCGTCACCTTGCGCATGGACATGCTCATGTCGCTCTTCATACTGCTTGCCCTGCGTGTGTTCTGGCATCTTTTCCAAGGCACGGGCCACTTCAGTCGCAACCGTTGGCTCTTCCCCGTATGGCTCTTCCTTGCCGTCTTTACCAAAGGGCCGTTAGGACTGCTCATCCCGCTTTGTTGCACGGCGGTGTTCTTGGCCCTGTCGGGGCAGATACGGCATTTCTTCCGTTATTGGGGCTGGCGCACGTGGGGCGTGCTTCTTCTCTGTTGTATAGTTTGGTTCTCCTGTGTCTATGCCGACGGCGGCTCCCGTTATCTCTACGACCTGCTCATTCACCAGACGGTGGGGCGTGCCGTCCACTCCTTCCACCACAGCGAGCTTTTCTACTACTACGGCATCGCTATATGGTACAGCATCCTGCCTTGGTCGCTGCTCGTGGTAGGGGTGATAGTGGCCGCCTTGTGTGGCAAGTTCAAGTGCGGCGACTTGCAGCGGTTTTATCTTTGCATCGTTGTGGTCACTTTCGTGTTGCTCTCCATCATCAGCTCCAAGTTGCAGATATACCTCTTGCCCGCCATACCGTTCTTCATTTACATCACGGCGATGTTGCTGCCGCGCTTCCACGACAACCTGTGGATACGCCTCTCCCTGACGCTGCCCGCCGCCATCTTCGTCTTGGCGTTGCCCGCCTTTTTCCTTGTCGTCTCGTGGGAAGAGTTGGCCTACTTGAACCACTTCATGATGTATGTGGCCGCCGCCGTCTTCACCTTGGAAGGCGTGGCCACGCTCTGGCTGCTATACGGGCGAAAGCGTCAAATCCCCGTAGTGCATGCGCTGCGCGTCATGGGCATCGGCCTGCTGCTGGCCGTTTTCGCGGGCGGTTGTGCCATGCCTGCCCTGAATGCCGAGACGGGTTACGGAGCGCTTTGCCACAAGGCGTTGGATCTCTCCGAGAAGTATGGCATCAGCGATATACGCACGTGGCACATCAAACGCCCGCAGCCCATGATAGTCTACCTGCAACGCCCCTTTACCGTGATGCAAGAGGAGGCCGAACCCGAGGCTCAAAGCGATGAGCCCTACCTCTTGCTGACGCGCAAGAGCGACTTGCCCCGTTTCTCCTCTACCGATGTAACGGAGGTGGGACGCTTCGCCATCGTGGTGGTGCGCCCTGCCGATAACCCGCCGGAAGCCGCCGCTTCCACTGACTTGAACAATGAATAGAGCGATGAAAGCATTCAAATACAACCTTTCCGGGAAGCGTGCCGCCCTTGTGGCGTGCGTGGTATGCCTCATCACCTTCTTCGTGAACAACGAGGTGATAAAGCCCGACATCATGGAGTCGCGCAACATCATCTCTGCCCGCGAGATGGTCTATGACGGACACTGGTTGATACCTACGCTCAACGGCGAGCTTCGCTTGGAAAAGCCGCCGCTGCCCACGTGGCTCACGGCGGTGGCCGAGATGCTGTCGCCCGATTCCATCCCCTTGCAACGAGGCATGGCAGGCTTGGCCGCCTTGCTGTTGGTGTTCTACTTCTGGCGCTTCGCCCGCCGCGTGCTGCAAGTAGACCCGCTCATACCCACGTTGCTGCTATGCACCTGCTACAACGTCATCTTGATGGGACGCACCGCTTCTTGGGACATCTATTGCCACGCCTTCATGATGGGCGGCATCTACCACATGGCACGCGCCCTGTTGTCGCCCCCTCCCGCATGGCGACACTTCCTCATAGCCGGGCTTTACACGGGCTTGTCGCTGCTCAGTAAAGGCCCCGTGTCGCCCTACGCGCTCTTCCTGCCTTTCCTGCTCTCCTTCTGCCGCTTCTACCGCGCCTCACTTAAAGGCAAAGGGCTTGCCTTGACCGTCATGGTGGTGCTGGCCTTGGTGCTTGGAGGGTGGTGGTATGCCTACGTGCACCTCGTGCAAGCCGATGCCTTGACCGCCGTGGTAGAGAAGGAATCCGGCTCATGGATAAACCACAACGTCAGGGCTTGGTGGTATTACTGGAAGTTCTTCTTGGAGGCCGGCGTGTGGTGTCTGCTCCTGCTCACCGCCATCTTCCTGCCTTTGGCCGACAAGGCAAGGCGGCACTCACCGCAGTGGCTCTTCTCCCTCTGCTGGATGCTTGCCTCGCTCGTGCTGCTCTCGCTGTTGCCCGAGAAGAAGAGCCGATACCTGTTGCCGCTGCTCATACCCGCTTCCTACCTCATGGGCTGCCTGCTCACTTGGTGGCAGGAGGCTTTCAAGAAGCGTGTCGCCGCTTCCCTCTTCACCGCCGACAAGTGGTGCTTCCGTGTGAACACCCTCCTTGTGGCGTTGGCCGTAGCCCTGCTGCCGGTGGCGGCTTGGCTCTTCCTGCTGCGTCCCGGCTACCTTTCCACCGTGGCATGGATACTCATCCTGCTCTTTGCCGTGGCGTTGCTCTTGTACCTTGTATGCGCTGCCGTCCGCCTGCGGCCCCTTGGCCTGCTTGGCGGCATCACGGTGCTCTTCCTTGTGGCCGAGTGCCTGCTCATGCCCACATTAGGCAATGTCATCAACAACCCTGACATGAAGAGTATCGCCGGCACGCGCACCCTCAAGGCGTTGGAAGGCGTGCCGTTCTACTACGTCGACACCGTGCCCTTGCGCATCGAGTTGGTCTATGCCGCCCACCGCACCATACGCCCCGTCGCCGTCGACTCCATCATGGGCAAGCTGCCGTGCCTGCTGCTCACACACCGGCCTGTAGAAGAGACGCTGCCCGAAAGCGCCTTGCAAGGCGTGGAGACCGAGTTCATCGACCGCTACGACGACAACCGCCGCCCCAAGACCAACCGCCGCTACAGCGACGAGTTCATCTATTATGCCACGCTTTTACAAGAGAAAGAAACAGATAACGATATAGCCAATGAATAAGACAAGCCATTACGAACTCACCGTCATCGTCCCCGTCTACAACGAGGAAGACAACATCGCCGCCTTGGAAGAACGCCTATCCGCATGGTTGCCGCAAGCCTTGCGCACCACCTGCGTGCTGTTTGTCAACGACGGTTCCAAAG